>CAMLEX010000387.1 GCA_946479055.1 uncultured Bacteroidota bacterium
CGGGATAAGTTTTTGATTCAATACCAAATTCATTTTTGTAAGCTTCACTGAATTCGCTGCAGATTACATCGATAGCTGTTTTTTCAACGATGTTAATGGTACAACCACCAAACCCGCCACCCATCATTCTTGCACCCACTATACGACTATCTTCTTTTGCCTTGTTAACCAGGTAATCCAATTCTGCGCAACTCACTTCGTAGAGTTGACTTAAGCCTTCGTGAGTCAGAAACATTTTATTTCCAAATGCCGGGATATCATTTTTCATAAGATCTTCACAGCCCTTCTGTACCCGTAGATTTTCTTCAACTACATATTTACACCTCCAGTATATATTATCAGCTACTTTCCCCTTCAAACAAAGATCTACCAGGTAAGGATTGGCATCTCTCAGGCTATTTATATCGGGATAGATTTTTTGCATTGCTCTGACACCTTGTTCACATTCCAGTCTTCGGGTATTATATTCGGAAGACCCTAACGAATGTTTTACCCCGGTATCAAATAATAAAATGTTATACTGTTTTAAATGCAGCGGATAATATTCGTAGTCTAGGCTGCGGCAATCCAGCTTTATCAGATGATCCGCTTTGCCCATCATGCTGGCAAACTGGTCCATAATACCGCATTGAACACCTACAAAATTGTTTTCTGCTTTTTGCGCCAGCTTCACCATTTCCAATACAGATAGGCCTGCACCGAATAGTTCATTTAATGCCCGGGTAAGACAGCATTCAACCGCGGCAGAAGAAGACAGGCCGGCACCGATAGGTATGTCTCCCCCGATTACCAGATCAAATCCCCTGATTGGAATTTTTCTTTTTTGAAATTCAACTACGACACCTGCCAGATAATTTGGCCATTCGAGTGGAGACTGCTGAATCTGATTTAGCGAAAAAGAAAATGACTCATTAATATCTATTGCATAGAAATTACACTTGTCTGTTTGATTTTCCGAAATGACGATAATTATTTCTTTATTGATGGCAGCAGGCAAAACAAAACCATTATTGTAATCTGTATGTTCCCCAATCAGGTTTATACGACCAGGTGAACGAAAAGCCAGTGGCTCACCGGAAAATCTTTCTCTGAAGGCTTTAATTAGTCTTTTTACCATTTTATTAGTGAGATTATATTATCACAATTTCAACTGCTGAATTAAAAGATAGATGGTAGTAAATGTTGGAGTAATATTTTGCATTTCTATGGAAACAAATTGTACAGCCTCCGGGAATAGACTGTTTCATTCTTCAGCGCCTGTAAGATTGTTTCCGTTGTTCAGTCTTGCCTGTTGAGGATTTCATTTATTATTTTGGCAGTTCTCATTTCTTAGCCGCCATTTTAAAGAAACCCCGCCCCCTTCGAGGACGGGATTCTTTGTTTGCTCTGCTGCTTGTAACTAACAAAAAACTGCAAATGAGAAATCGGTTTTGCATCAGGATATATTATTTATAGTTTCAGGGTTAGACAAAAAATACTACTACCAGATATCAATATATGATTACACTCACTTCAGCTGATTAAACAGCCATCAATACATTTTAACCTCTACATTGAATTACTGTCTTGTCAAAATTAGATAAACACCATTGGTCGATAAATGGACGATATAGGGTTTATGATAGATTATCTTACGGTTTTAAAAGTGATCTCCCTGCATCATTTGTGATTTTTTTTATCAGTTGATCCTATAAAAAATGCATTTACCTGCAATCGCTTCCGGATTCTCCACCAGTACTACTTTTTTATATAACTGGTTCAACAATCTGCTTGTAATATGGGTTTATTTCTTTTCTATAAAAACCAATTCATCAATCATGGCGTTGCTACCGGCAAGTGAATTAATACGCAAGATCAATTTGCCATCGTTGGTATCTTCCCGCATTACAAACAATTTTACCCATTTACCTGCCTTATGTAATTTGCCGGTAAGAAACTCCCTGCCTTCTAACCAAATACCCGCATCTCTTCCTTCATTATTCCAGTCCGCAAAATGGATATACAATTCTCCGATCACTCCTTGCGGAGGATTGATCTCTATTTCCATTGTTTTACCAAACCAGGCGGTTTTATCATCCCAACGCCAAATTGCTTCTGCTTTTTTAAGATTGTACTGTACATTGCGTTTCAACACTGAAGCATCCATTTCTTTTGTCCAGTGGTATTGTCCACCCTGCATTGGTGCATTCACTCCTGCTTTTACATAAAGTAATGCACTGGAAAATTCTTCCGACACCGGCACTTTACTTTCCGCTTCTTTAATTAATGGAAATGTTGCTTGCAAAAGCTGGGTGTTTATATCAAAGGTTGGATTGAATACATTGCTGTTCATATACTGCAGCAGACTGTAACGAAGTTGTCTGGCAACAGGACTTTTCCTGTCTTGTATATCATGTCCGCACACCAATAAACGCCCTTTGCCAACACGACATTCAAGCAGGGAGCCCAGTTTTTCATTGATGTGAAAGTCGCTGATTGGCTGTGCGATGGGTTGCATTGATGCAGGCCAGCTTGTTAATTTAAAAGCCCGGCCCTTGCTGATGGATTCCCACTGCCAATCGCTATGCGAAGCGGTAGGAAAATAGTTATATGCCGGATGTTTTTCATTTACACATAAACCGAGCGTAGTATTTTCCTGTCCTGGAAAAAATACATTGGACCAGAACAGCGGTTCAAAAAACAAGGGCCTGAATGATTCTGGTTTGCCCAACTTAGCTGCATACAATAAAACCGTTTCTCCGTTTTGTAATGCCACCAGTGTTTTATCATCCAGCATATTTATTTCGGTAACAGTACCAGAAGATATAGTTGGAAATTGTTTGGGGTATATCCATATCGACCATTCATTGTGATACGCCGTACCGGGCAGGCTGATTTTTAATTTAGCTTCTACAGCCTGCTGAATGGTTCCGAGTGGCACACTTATTTCCCGGAGCGTTTTAAGTTCGCCTCTTTTTATAAAAACATTCTCTTCAATTCCTCTGCCCAGCAATTTATCGTCAGTCGTTATTAATTCCCATTGCACATTGTTATTCAAATCACCACCGCTATAATTGGCTAACTGAATTGTAGCCGTATAACTGTCTGTATTTTCCCACACAAATTTTTTAAACCTGGCCAATGGCACGACGGCATTATTGTATTGCTTAAAGAAATCCGGCGAAGTAGTGCCTTTGCTATCATAAAAAACATCCAGCCATCCCACCAATGCTTCTCCCTGTCCCTGGTAATCTTGCATACTCAGCATTTCAAAACCAGCGCAGGACGGCGTGCGGTAAAAATTTTCGATCAACGCTTTGTACAATACTTTTTGTAAAGATCCACTGGCTGCATGAAAAGCAGCATCCCGTTTTTCTACACCGTTCACCATTGCCGATTCGCGACAAGCCTCAAGATTACGGGCTTTCAACACCCCTTTATATTTATCTATTTCATTCCATAATGGATATACAGGAAACTGACCTACTTCGTGTGCAATAATAGGGATATTGCTTTTTGAATAATTTTTTTCCAAATCATAATCCGTATGGGATCCTTGTAAACCATAAGTAGCACCAACACCGGGAATATTATGCGTAACACTAAAATCATCGACAGGCATAATTTTTCTCGCAGTGGATACGGAATATAGTCTCCTGTTATCTTTTTCTTTCAGCTTTTTTATCCATCCCTGCATCACGTCAAAATCCGAATTGCCCAATTCATTGCCGATACAAAGCATCACAAACGAGGGATGGTTGCCATATGCATCCAGGATACGTTGCAATTCTTCCTGCACAAATTTGTCCGCGGAAGGATTTTTTCCTAGTCCCTGCGGATAACCTTTCGTTGCCATATCGGGCCGGTCTTTTTGCGGTGACGACATCCACCAATCGATCCAGATTGTTTCAGCTTGTATGTAAATGCCTAATTTATCTGCTGCTTCAAAAGCCGCTTCAGGCGGGCACCAGGAGTGAAAGCGCACATGGTTAAGTCCATACGATTTGTAAATCTTAAAAATCCTTTCCCATTCTTTCACATCACAGGAAGGATAACCAGTGAGGGGGAAATGGACACAATCAAGATTGCCCCGCATAAATACCGGAGCATTATTAATAAGGATTTTTGACTTGCTATGCGTAACCCGGCGAAAACCAAAATCAGCAGTTGCTTCATCTTTGTTTTGCAACCTGGCAGATATGCGATACCGGTTAGGAGAAAACTCATCCCATTGTTTGATGGGAAAGTTTAGCTGTAATGCAGATGTTTGTTCTTCTTCGTCTGATAATAGTTGCTGCTGACTAAAAACTTTTTTCCCGGTTTGTAAATCAGTGATTGTATAAACCACTTTTACTGCTGCGGGGTTTTCTACTTTTAACTTTATGCTGAGTTCTTTATTATCTGCATCGGGATAAACCTGAAGATCGGTTATGTGTGTAGTTTCCCTGGCCCGCAGTTCTATTTTACCAACAGCACCGTTCCAGATACTTTGTGTGTATTCGGTATAAACATGTCCTTTATCACCGATGTTATAAATTAAATCGTTGTTGATGCGAAGGGATATAAGATGTTTGCCGGGGGGTAATTTCCCAAGCCGGTGCACATGCGGAACGGCCAATGCATCCTTAGTTGTTACCATCTTACCATCCACCCAAACTTTCGACTCCCACATTACTCTTTCCAGAAATAGCTCAACATCTTTTCCTTTCCACGTAGCGGGTATATTTATTTCACGACTGTACCAGGCCGGGCCTACATATTTATAAGCCCGGGATAGAATACCGTAATCAGGACCGGATGTTTTGATGCCTTTATGTGCTTCATCGGTTGTTCCCGGCAAATGAATAGTTTCAGAAAATTTTTGCAGGTGCCATTGCTTTTTTTCGCCACTACTATCGGGGTCCAGGCAAAATTGCCAGTAACCAGCCAGGGACAAATTGTTCTGAGAAAAAATATTTTCCCCTGATAACATAAACAGGAAAGCCATCATCAAAAATCGTATATGCATTATAAGTGATTTGAATTTTTCTACATGCCAGGCTTTTCTACCGCGATAAGCCCTGCTGCGTCGCATCCATTATTTTCTTCTCCATATTCAGTCAGCTGTACAATCATTTCCGGTTAACAGCAGTATTGATCATTTATTCTTTTTTAATTTATAAGCCTTCATTTCGCCCTGATTTATTCCAAACAACAAGATGTTATTATTATCAATTACACTTCTTACGTCACCTCGCAAATGAAAGCCGGATTGCTGCTGGTTGATATATGTAAAATTCCCTTTACCATCTCCTTTCAATAACACACCATAGTTGGCATCGTAATTACCAAAACGCAAACGTGCACGATTGGCATTTGGCAACTCGAGTAGAGATATTTACTATCTCACCCGAGGAATGGGTA
>CAMLEX010000388.1 GCA_946479055.1 uncultured Bacteroidota bacterium
CTGACTTCTGACTTCTGACTTCTGACCTCTGACTTCTGACTTCTGACTTCTGACCTCGTATTTCATACCTCTTCACCAAATCCTTACACACCGGTATTTCCAATTCCGGGTCTTCGGTTAATGATACACGGATCGTATCACCTAATCCATCTTCCATCAAAGTACCAATACCAATAGCGCTTTTTACCCGGCCATCTTCTCCATCGCCTGCTTCCGTTACTCCCAGGTGCAAAGGATAACATTCACCAAATTCATTAAACATTGATTTTACCAACAAGCGATAGGCTTGCACCATCACCTGCGGATTGCTGGCCTTCATACTCAACACAATATTGTGATAAGTTTCATCTCTTGCAATTCTCAAAAATTCCATAGCACTTTCAACCATACCCATCGGCGTATCGCCGTAGCGGCTCATGATGCGGTCACTCAGTGATCCATGATTGGTACCAATGCGCATCGCTGTTCCGTATTCTTTACAAATTTTTATCAGCGGTGTAAATCTTTCACGGATGCGATCTATTTCTTCTGCATAGTCTGCATCAGAATATTCAATCAGTTCAAACTTTTTCTTATCGACATAATTCCCGGGATTCACTCTTACTTTTTCAACGATCCTTGCAGCTATCTCGGCAGCATTGGGTGTAAAATGTATATCCGCAACAAGCGGTGTGGTATAACCTCTTTTGCGTAATTCATTTTTTATATTCAATAAATTCTCAGCTTCATTTTTTGATGGAGCTGTGATACGAACCAATTCCGCACCAGCTTCAATACAACGAATGGATTGTTCCACCGTGGCGATTGTATCCATTGTGTCTGTAGTGGTCATGGTTTGAACACGGATAGGCTGAAAATTGCCAAGCAACAGATCACCAACCTTTACTTCCCTGGTAGCAAGACGTTTATATTCAGTAAGAGATTCGCTATAAAATTGCATAGTTAATGAGCAGATTCACTAATAAGCATTCTAACAATTATCTGAATGCGGATAAATCATCTGCAAAAATAACAAACTATAAGGAAAGGAAATTATTACCAGTCTTTAGGTTGACCGCCCCCTGTTCTTGATTTTTCTTTTTGCAACCGTTGTTGCACCTCTTTTTCCTTTTGCTCCAACAATTTTAAGCGTTGCTCAGCTTCTTTCTGGTTCATTTTTGGCTGCGGCTTTTGCTGTTGTTTTTGTTGTTGCTGCTTTTTCTTATCATCCTTTTTGGGAGGGTCTTTCTTTTTTAATTCAAGCAGGGCTTTCTGAAGATTTTCCCTTGCTTCTTTATCGTCCGGGTTTTGACGCAAGGCATTTTTGTACGCTTCAATACTTTCTTCCAGTTTTTTCTGGCCGGATAAAATGGCGCCTTTATTATAGTATGCTTTTGATTTCAGCTCCTTGTCATCTGTTTTGAAAGCAAGATCATCTAATGCTTTAATAGCTTCTGTAGATTTTCCCTGCTTGTATAAGGCAAGAGACCGGTTATATTTTGCCGTACGATTGGAAGATTCTTTTTCTAATACTTCGTCATAAGCGGCTTCAGCCTGCTGATACTGTTGCTGTTTGTACAGATCATTGCCCTTTTGAATGGCATTATCATTTTCCTGTGCAGAAAGCTCAATTACTCCCGCACTAAAAAATAAAATTGATATCGTGATAACCAACTTCATACATTCACTTTCTTAGTTTCAGGAATAAAATATTCTGAGATCAACAAGATCAACATGGCTCCGGCAAACCACCAGTAATAAGCTTTAAAATTCATCAGCGATACATCTCCAAAAGCTTTAGCTTCTATCTGCGATAATTGTTGTTGCAATTGTCGAACGGCTTCATCACTTTCCTGCAGGCGGATATAAATACCATTCGTATTAGCTGCGATCTGTTTCAATACATCCTCATTCAATTTAGAAATTACCGTGGCTCCGGTTGCAGGATCAATTTTATTTTGCCCCGTTGTCGGATCAGGAATATAAGCTCCGTCTGGTGAGCCAACTCCAATTGTATTGATCATCATTCCCTGTTCAGCTAACTCTTTCGCTGTATTCACTGCTTCTGGATCATGATCTTCTCCATCAGATATTAATATCACAGCTTTAAACCTTCTCTCCGCTGCATTAAAAGCATTCGCACTTCTTCGGAGTGCTTCACTGATGACAGTTCCCTGTTGTGGCACTGCATCGGGACTTGCAGATGAT
The DNA here is from genome assembly GCA_946479055.1 of uncultured Bacteroidota bacterium. Next base: position 2,188 of record CAMLEX010000388.1, read on the forward strand.
ACAAACATGCGGGCCGCCCCATGATCCGTAGTAAGGGGCATTTGTAAATAGGCTTTTCCAGCAAACAACACCAAACCGATGCGATCGTTGGGCATCGTATTCATTAATTTGCCGATCAATTGTTTTGCCCTCTCCAATCTGCTTGGCGCCAGATCCGTGGCCAACATGCTTTTGCTTACATCCAACGCCACAACCACATCAATCCCTTTCCGGTTTATCCCTTCTGTACCGCCGGGTTTCCGTAGGTCCATCACCATCACAACACCTGCTGCAAAAGCAATGCTGAGCATTCCAAACTTTAATGTAAATAATGCAGAAGAATGACTGCCGATCAGTGCCTTCACCAGATTACGATCACCAATCCTTTTCATTACTTTACCTTTCCATCGTATCAACAGAATAAAAAGTGCAATAAAGAAAATAATAGCGCCAAACAGCCAGATAAATTCCTTATGAAAAAATTGAAAGCCCAAAATACAAATGTGAAAATGTGGTTAATACGAAAATGTGAAAATTAATAAGATTCTTTTAAAACAAAAATCGAACCGTGATCAATTTATTTTTCATTCCTCAAAAAAATAATTCTTTCATTTTCACATTTCTTTCTTACATCTTCCCTTCAAAAAACCCCAACTGTTTTAATATATCCTTTAGCATCTTCATCCGAACAGTTGTCATATCAAAATTGCGATCAGGAGATTCGATATTCAGTACAAAAAAATAAGGATGCCTGTTCTCTTCAACCCATCCTGTTATCCATCCTATATGTTTGCCGGTTTTTTCGTTCCAGAATCCCCAACCCGTTTTATAAGCTAACCGGTAGTTTGCATTATTTTCAAACAACATAGCTCTTTTTACCATTTCCTGGTAGGTTTTGAAAAAAGGCAATTGATCAAAATACAATCTTTTGACCAGGCCAAGCTCTTCATCCGGTGTTATCTTCAACGAATTATCCAACCAGAAAGTATCAATGGCAGTTGTAATTTTTTTTGTTCCATAACTCAGTGAATCAAGCCAGAATTGCATGGTATCTTTTCCTATACGTCTTGCCACTTCCTGGTAATAAGGAACGGCTGAAACACGGAAAGCATCATACATCGTTAGGTCTTTATTCCAACTATCAAATGGCCTTTTAACTCCATCCCATTTTATTACCATGCTGTCATTCGTAATTTTGCCTGTTTGCAAGCCAATCAATGAATTGACAATCTTAAATGTGGAAGCGGGTAAATAACTACTATCACGATAGCGGGCCAAATTATATACGGTAAACTTTCCCGTTCCATTATCCATTAAAGCAAAACAGCCATCTACCTTATTTTCCTCAAAATATTTTCCCAGGCTTTTATCTTGTTTTACATTATTGGGAGAACAGGCGCTGAACGAAACAATAAGTAATAAACAATACGCAAGGACCTTCATCTTAATTCAAAAATTTTGGCAAAGTTAGCGGCTAGGGATTGGGACGGCAAATAACAATTATTAAAACTCAAGATTGCCTTTATAGAAATAAAGAACAATAGGTGAAAAATTAAATGCATGGAATTTAAAATCCTTTTATTTTTAGAAGCTTCATCATCGAAAAAATAGCCCGTAAATTTGAATGCACAAAAACAGGATCAAAAAAAGCAAAAACCCCCATTACAGGAGGTTTAATTACTTGATTATTATAAATGATCAGCGATATTATGCTGTGATATTATCGATCTTAAATGTTATCAATCCTGCTGGGGCTTGCACATCAACTGTTTCACCTATCTGCTTTCCTAAAATGCCCTTGCCAATAGGTGAACTAACAGAAATTTTCCCTGCTTTCAGATCTGCTTCTGTTTCACTTACAACCTGGTAGGTTACTTGCTTTTTCGTTTTCAGGTTAGTAAGCGTAACCTTGGTAAGAATTGAAACTTTGCTGGTATCAATAGTAGATTCATCGATCACCCTTGCACCTGCCAGTTGTGATTCCAGTAAAGCAATTTTTGCCTCTAGCATGCCCTGGGCTTCCTTGGCTGCATCATATTCTGCATTCTCTTTAAGGTCACCTTTTTCTCTGGCCTCGGCAATAGCCCGGCTGGCTGCAGGACGTTCTACTCCTCTCTTATGCTGAAGTTCTGCTTTCATTTGCTCCAGCGTTTCTTTGGTTACATATTGAATACTCATACTCGCCTCCTTTGAGATAAATAAAAAAAATAACAACGCCCCAGAGTTTACTGAAGCGTTGCACTATTGAAAAACAAAGATAATAAACTATTTGAAAACAAAAACCTGATTATTTTTAAATCCCTGGAAACCAGTAGCCAATTTTATTATAAAATCATTCCTTTTCAAGTATCTTATCTGTCAGGATCCGGGCCATTTTGTAAAGAGCTTCATGACTATAACCGGCTATATGCGGGGTAATGATCACATTGGGTTGGGACAGCAGCCAATCCAGGTTTTCCTTTTCATGTTTTGTGTAGGTATCCAGTTTCTCGTTTTCCAATACATCCAGTGCTGCACCAGCAATTTTTTTTGCTTTTATTGCCTCAATCAAATGTTCAGTATGAACAACCTTACCTCTTGAAGCATTCAGAAAAAAAGGTGCTTTTTGTAATGAATTAAAAAATGCCGCGTTAGCTATGTGGAAGGTTTCATCTGTAAGGGGAATGTTCAGGCTTATTACATCGGCATAGCGGCCGATCTGTTCGAGGCTTGCTTCTTTAACATAGTCTTTTCCAAAACCAAATTTGTATTTATCATAAGCCAGTACAGTTACCCCAAACGGTTTTAGCAACCTGGCAAAAGAGCTGCCTGTATTTCCATAGCCAATAATTCCTACCGTTTTTTCACTTAATTCCAGCCCCCGGTTCTCATCCCTTTTCCAAAAACCATTTTTCACCTCATTACATGAAGAATGTATATTATTCATCAGGCTGAGTAACATACCCAGGGATTGTTCTGCTACCGCATTTGAATTTCCTTCCGGGCTACTAAAGCATTTTATTCCTTTGCTTTTTGCATACACTGTATCAATTAATTCCAATCCACTCCCCAATCTGCCAATCCATTTCAGCGAATTTGCTTTATCCAGCAATGCCTTGTCAATCTTTAATCTTGTAGTTACTACAAGGCCTTCTGCCTCGCCGATGATACCGCATAGTTCATCATATGTAATTTTTGGGCTGTTAATTATTTCGTATCCCCGTTTTTGCA
>CAMLEX010000389.1 GCA_946479055.1 uncultured Bacteroidota bacterium
ATAGGTTTGACAAACCATTACTACCGCACACAAAGCAATGAACAAGTTGCTGTATATAAAAAAACGGGAAAAAGTTCTGGCAAAGCTCATCAGCTTACGGTAAAATAATCACAACCGGATCGCTATCGACAGTATCACTTTTATTACCTGCACGGTCTTCAACTGCAAAGCGAAAAATTAAGGTATCATTTTCAGTAACACTTTCTTTGAGAAAATCATAGTCAAGCTGAAAACTGATCTCACCATTATCTTTGGAAGGAAAGTCTGGTAAATTGTTCCGGAATGTGTCTACCTTATCCTGGCCGGTAGGAAGAGGAATAAGATTAATACGTTTCAGCACACCAATAACAGGAGCGCCGTTCAGATCGCCTTCTTTATCAAAATAATTTAAACGTATTCTCAGTGCACCGCCGGGGAATAGTTCTTTAGTACTATAGTCTTTTATTTCAAGTCTTGGCTTGGTTTCAAACTTATCTTTGCCACATGCAAATAAAAGTGTGGCAAAGGAGAGAACAAAAATTGCGGGGATCGTCTTCATATCGCACAATTGAATGTAAACAAATATAATACCTTTTGGAGTAATACAAGAGCCATGCAATGTAAATGGAAAGATAAAGTTCTTACTATAACCGGTCCGGAATTTGAAAAACTGGCACTAGAACTGTTCCTTTTTCAATATCAGAATAATGAGGTTTACCAGCAATACGTAAAAGCCTTGCAGGTGGATCCGGATTCAATCCAATCACTTAGCCAGATCCCTTTTTTGCCCATCCGGTTTTTTAAATCTCATGCTGTCAAAACAACTGCATTTGACACTGCCATTGTTTTTGAAAGCAGTGGCACCACCGGCAGTATCAACAGCTGCCATTTTGTAAAAGACATTGAATTATACAAAGAAGGTTTTACCAAAGGATTTGAACTGTTTTATGGCCCGGTAAAAGATTGGTGCATCATTGGATTATTGCCTTCTTACCTGGAAAGGCAAAATTCATCGCTGGTATATATGGTCAATGAGTTGATTCAAAAAAGTGGGCATGCAAATAGTGGTTTTTATCTCAACGAATTTGAACAGCTATTTAATTTATTAACGGAGCTGGAAAAGAGAAAGCAAAAAACATTATTGATGGGAGTGACGTTTGGATTACTTGATTTCGCAGAAAGTTATTCTTCCCAGATCAATCCGGAACTTTTTAATCATACAATTATAATGGAAACTGGCGGAATGAAAGGCAGGCGTCGGGAAATGATACGGCAGGAAGTACATGATAATTTAAAGAACGCTTTTCATGTGCCTTTAATTCATTCAGAATATGGAATGACAGAGCTTTTATCACAAGCTTACTCCGGGGGAAATGGTATTTTCAAATGCCCGCCATGGACGAAGGTGTTGGTAAGAGATGAAGAAGATCCATTAACTGTCCGACATCCCGGAGGGGATGCCTTATCTGTCAGACGAGACGTCAGACAGATAAGCGGGGCAATAAATATTATTGATCTGGCCAATGTTTATTCCTGCAGTTTTATAGCGACCGATGATGCCGGTAAAGTTTTTCCTGATGGCAGTTTTGAAGTATTGGGCCGTATGGACAATAGTGATTTGCGGGGTTGTAGTTTGATGGTGTTATAAATAAGAGTTCAGAGGTCGGAAGTCAGAGGTTAGAAGTCCGGCATTGAATGATACCTCCGACTTCTTACTTCTAACCTCTTACCTCAGTTTTATGCATTATGCATCCATTCCCTGAATTGTGGTGCCATTTCCTGGCTTATGATTACGCAATGATTCAGGTCGGGCAATGTGAGGTCCACTATTAGTTTTACTTTTTCATAAGATTTAAATCCCCTGATGAAATTGATATTGATAATATATTGACGGTTGGCCCTGAAAAAAGTATTTTCATCCAGTTCCTCTTCCATTTCGCTAAGGTTTTTATCCGCCATGTATTTTTTCCCCCAGCGGTCAATTACGTAAACCACTTTATTCTCCGTATAAAAAAGAACTACATCGTCAAGCCGCAACGAAATATTTTCTATTCCCTTTTTCACCAGTATTCTTTTCTTTTTGTGATCGCCTACATATTGCATCAGGCTGCTTAATGAATGATGATCGGTGAAATGTTTTTCAAGCATCCGATATTTTGCCAATGCTTTGCGAAGGTCTTCCTTGTCAACAGGTTTCAATAAATAATCAATACCGTTGTACTCAAAAGCATTCATCTTAAATTCGTCGTAACCTGTAATAAAAATTACCGGTGTTCGTACATTGCCATGGTTGAAAATTTCAAAAGAAAGTCCGTCGCTAAGTTGTACATCGCTAAAAATAAGATCAACAGCGGGTTTCTGCGAGAGGTATTCAATACTTTCTCGTACACTGCCAAGCCGTGCGGTTATTTGCACATCCGTAGCAATGGCGGATAAGGTTGTAATAAGATTTTCTAATGCGGGTCTTTCATCCTCAATAATTACAGCGTTTAACATGGTAAAGGGTTTTGGGTTATTTGATCAATGGTAGTTTTACAATAAAATTTTCACGGGTTGTTGCAATGGTTATATCTTTTTTGAAAAGCAGTTTATAACGTGAACTTAAGTTTCTGAGTCCTATACCGGTGGAATTAACAGCATAGAGTTTTGGTTTTATGTTGTTACTAACCTGCAGGTAAAGATCATTAGCGGATACTTTTATCAGCAGCGGATTTGCAGCTGTAAATTCATTGTGCTTGATAGCATTCTCCACCAGTATCTGAAGCGAGCAGGGAGGTATCATTACCTTGGCGCTTTTTTCATCCAGCGTAGTTTGCAGTTGCAGTTTATTATCATGCCTTATTTGTAACAGAAAAAAATAACTTTCTATAAACTCCAGCTCATCTTCTAAAGGAATAAGTTCTTTATTCTTGTTGATCAAAAAATATTTATATACCTGTGCCAGCCGGTTATTAAATAAATGTGCTTGTTCCGGTTCATTAAGGATAAGATGATTCAGCGTATTTAATGAGTTGAAAAGAAAATGTGGATCCATTTCATTAGTAAGCACCTGTAGCTCTGCCTGTGAAAGTTCCTTATCCAGTTGATCAACGATCTTTGTATCCAGTTCCCGCTCCTTGCTAAGAAAAAGTATTTCATAAATAAGCGTAAAAATGATAACGGCAGCTACACAGGCACCAATGAATCTATAAATATCAGGACCGGGCCATCTAAAAGACTCCCTTGACATTCTCAGCCAAATCAATGAAGAAAGCCCTCCGGTACAGGCTCCATAGAGTGCAGATACAAGGCAGACAGCAGCAATTTTTGAGAACGGATTTGAAATAGGTCTGTATAATGGCCGTAGTTTAATATGTATCCAGTTGCATCCTTTCCAGATAGTGAGTGAGGTTAGGATAAAAAAGAGATTGGCAGCAATAAGTTCAAAAAGCGAGTACCTGTTATAAGTGACAATGCCCGAGATAAGCGGCAGGCATATACCCAACAAAGGAATAAAAATCGTTTTCAGAAGCACATCCTTGATCATAAAAGCAGCGGTTATGGTTTATTGCTAAACCTGTTGTTTTCTCTAGTTTTCTCATGTGTGTTGTTAAAACGTTTATCCGCTATAAAACTATCTCTACATCCTGTTAAGTAAGTATAAAATTTTTCCCGTGGACGAAATTCATTACAAGTGGTAAATAATCTACCAATTGAATAGACCTTTTATTTATCAGGAGGGATCAGCGTGAAATAATGCTGCTTCATTCATCAAATTTCATTGTCAGGGTTTTGTCAAATGATTGGGAATCTTTATTTATCGACTGATAAAACCAATCCAAATAAAATTTGCATTCACGTAACACCGGTTTAATAAATGATATTACTGTTTTATACCGAATATTTCATTTATAAAACGGTAAGGCAGGGTTTAGATAAGAAATTTCATTTTCCAGATACGTTTTAAGATTACATATCTGCCACTTCACTTTCAAAAATTCATGCTTTAGAAATATTGAACCGGCCGGGTGAAACAACAATGTTAAAATTGTTGCCTTAATGTTAAGGTTTACAAACTAACATGTGTAATACTACTATCTCATCAACGTAACAATCAAAAAATGAGTTTATGAAGAAATTATTTCTTTTAACTGCAATTATCATTGCAGGATATTCTTTTGCTTATGGGCAAAAGAATATTTCCGGTAAAGTGACAGACAAAAAAAACGGTGCCCCCCTGGCTGGGGTTTCGGTCATTGTGAAAGATGGCGGAGGAGCCACGCAAACAGATGTAAATGGAAATTTTTCATTGGTAAATGTACCGGCCAATACAAAAATTACTTTTTCCCTGGTCAGTTATAAAGCTTTAGAAAGCCCATTGCCTTCAGGAAATACATTGGATATAGCATTGGAAGAAGATGCAAGACAATTGTCTGAAGTTGTTGTAACAGCTCTCGGCATCAGGAGAACCGATAAAGCAATTGGATACTCAATTGGTAAGGTAGACCCCAATTTATTAACTCAAAAATCAGAACCAGATCTACTCAAAGGACTACAGGGCAAAGTAGCTGGGGTGGATATACGTTCTGGCCAGGGCACGCCCGGCGCTGCAACCCGTATTCAAATCAGGGGTAACTCTTCATTTTTTGGTAACAACCAACCGTTAATAGTCGTGGATGGTGTGCCATATAGTAATGACCAGGTCACAACCAGTAGCCAGGTATCAGGCGGAACAGCTTATTCAAGTGGTATTGCAAACCTTGATCCCAATGATATTGCATCAATGAGTGTGTTAAAGGGATCATCTGCTGCCGCATTGTATGGATCAAGAGCGTCCAATGGCGTAATACTTATTACTACTAAATCAGGAAGTGCTTCGAGAAGTAAGAAAGGGCTTGAAGTAACATTTAAAAGTTCTTATGCGATTGAAAAAATCGGGAATCTTCCAACATTTCAAAATGAATACGGTGCAGGGGCAAATATGAGAACTCAAAATTCTAATGGCTCATGGGGTGGACCTTTCAGAGACCAGGATTCTATACCTACCTGGCCCAATTTATTAAATGCATATCCTGAGTTGTTTGGTCCTAATGTAGCTTATAAAGCGTATCCCAATAATGTTAAAGACCTTTTCACAACTGGTAATGTATTCGAAAATTCTATAGGCTTTAACGGTGGTGATGAAAAAAGCTCGGTTGCTCTTACAGCCTCTCAATTAAATCATGATGGCTATGTGCCCGGTTCTGAATTTGATAGAACGAATCTGGGTTTAGGCGGTTCTACTAAATTATCCAGTGGAATAACTATCCGTGGCAATTTTAGTTATTCAAAATCTAAACAAAAGGGTGGATATTTTGGCGAAAACCAGGTTGATGGCGCTGCATCTCAATTTGCAAGAACATTGTTTTTAGC
>CAMLEX010000390.1 GCA_946479055.1 uncultured Bacteroidota bacterium
AATACATTGGCCCCTATCCATACGCCGTTACCAATGATGATATCACCTGTTTTGGAAGGCTTGGTCTTATCTTTTGTAAAATCCTGGTCAGGGTCAGCCGAGGAGGTGTACATTCTCACATTGTGGCTGATCTGGCAATTGTTGCCAATTACTATCTTGTACCCTTTGGTTAATTGCAAGGTTGAATAATTTCCAATATATGAGTTGTTTCCCAATTCTATTTCCCCATCTCCATATATCCGGATATCCAAACCATTGAAACCGAAATTCGAACTAATGTTATAGCGACGTCGGAAATAATCATAACGTTCTTTATAATAAGATGAACGCATTTTCCCGTAGATATAGCCTAGTACTTTACGAATAGGACGAATCACATTTTTCTGTTTAGTAGTTTACTAAAAGATAGCCAGGGCATGGGATAAAGCTTGTTTGATATAAAGGCAATAATGATACAAACCAAAAAGAAGGACAGGCAGGTAGCGTAAGCGGCTCCTATTGCTCCAAACCACCTGATGAAAAAATAATTACAGCTAAGGTTAACTGCTACATTTAGGACAGATATATAGCCAAGTATTTTGTTTTTTTTAAGATAAAAAATATATCCCGCAAAAATCAGGTAAACACTCCAAAAGCAATAACTTAAACCAATCCAGAAAACATATTGAGCAGCGCCTGCAAAATGTTCAGATATAAAATGAGCAAAAAACCATGGAGTAAGCAGTGTCAGAATGATCAATAAGAAAAACATTGTAAAAATAAACATATAACTAACCCTGATAATTTTAAGCTTGTCCTTTTCCGTATTCTTATTCAGATGTTCAAATAAAAAAGGGGAAAAAAAATTAGTAAAAGCGGAGGATACAATCAGTAATACCATACCTACCTGGTATCCCACACTGTAAATACCCATCTCTTCTACAGAAATCATTTTTGCCAAAAACAATCGATCAGACTGGTTGATAACGAACTTGCCGATCTGATGAAGGATCAGCGGAGCGCCAAATAGTATTGCCTGCCTGACATATTCTTTGCTCACGACAAAACCAAGCAGGTTCCATTTCCGATAGTAATACACTGAAAGAAGTGTATAGATAATTACTGTGATCAGCCAGGCATAAATACGACCATCCCATTGCCGGTGCGCATAAACAATAAGCAAAATGGTTAAAGGGATTTCCACGAAAACCTTTCCAAGTGTTGTAATACTAAAAAGCCAGGTGCGCCTGCTGGTTACAAGAAAAGATCTAAAGTTTTCCCCATAAAGAACAAACAAGGTGAGTGGTAATATCAACCAATATGCCGATAACGGCAGCTCCATAATGCCCGGAAGTGAATTACACCCCAGCAAGAAAACCAGAAAAAATGGAACAGTCATCAAAAGGGGGATACTCCTGACAGAAGAAAAGAGTTTTCGGAACTCTTCAGGTTGTACTTTTTTATTGAAATATTCCACCGAAATAAACGAGGAAGTTGACAAGCCCATTACCGGTATCAATATCTGCACGTAGGTGTTCATTAATGAAATGATGCCGTAGTCGGCAGGAGAAAGATATTTCGTTAGAACAGGGAGAATCAGGAAGCCGATTCCCGCATTTAAAAAACCAACAAAAGTGTATAACGAAAAAGTTTTAAACAGTTTCATCCTCCATCAATATTGTTCGTAAACGCTCTGTTGAATTGCCATCAAATTTATATAACCAATCGTCAATAAATTGTTGCTTATTCTTTTTTTGTTCATTATAAATGGCCTCAAGGTTTTCAAAAGATAATACTAACTGCTCCCAGTTATCAACCCTTTGTATAGCACCTGTGTCAACGAGAAATGACGATAGTCCTTCTTTCGTAGCAGAAGGATGCATTTCTAAAGAAAAACAAATCGTATGCTCCATCGCCATAAGTGGCATTAATAAAGTAGAGAAGAAACCAATAATTATTTTAGAGTTGCTAATTGCCCTTTTAAAACTCGCTTCATCTGAAATCATACTTACAACATCACTATTTCTGCATTTTTGAAAAGCAGCTTCACTACTATAGGGATGTTTTTTTATCCAAATCTTTTTATTCTGTACTGTCGCAAAAGCTACCAGGTCTTCCAAAAACTTAGTTTTTCTTTCTTCATTCCATCCAAATAATCGTTGCATTTCAAATGATTGATCTATAAATAAGATATCTTGTCCTTGCTCAGAAAGATGTCCCAAATCAGCCAGATCATCAAAAGAAGGACAGCCAATAAAAAAAACCGGATAATTATGGGGCAGGTGATCATTTATCTGGTGAAACTCAAAAATCTTTGGGCTAAATGAAATATAATAATCTGCTACTCTTAATATATTATTGACCTTTTGGAATGTCTCAAAAATAGAATTTGATTTCCTTATATTAAAATAGTCTTGCAGAAATTCACCTTCTTTTCGGGGAAGTCTATTAATTGTTCGTAGAAAAAATCGCCTGTTCTTTATCCTGCTTATGCCGTTCTTAAATTTTTTCAGTGACGAAAAAAATATTTGTTTTCTAGTTTTAGTATCAATCTTCTTATTTTTCTTAAGATATTCATAGTTTCGGATTCCATGCTCAATATGATAAGTTTTTATTCCTGCATATTTGCAGGCAACATTTAATGCCACATGATTATGCGATTCAATAAAATAAAATAACACCTTCTGAGGTTTTATTTTTCCAATTAGATCCAGCGCATCTTTATAGTCTTTCCAAAATACTGCCTTTCCCCATTTTTTATAATTACTAGCCTTTACTTCACCTTTATTCAAATATTCTAAAAAATAAATATTGCAACGGGTATGCATTACTTTAGCTACATACAAAAAATCTTCGCGGGTATAATCGCCAACCAGCAATATGTTCGGTTTCATACAAGTTTTTCCTTCAATAAATATTCAGCAATTGTCCAATCCATTGGCGTGTCAATGTCTAACGAAGTATATTCATCCATGAGAAATTTTTTTACCTTAGTAAAGGAAGAAATAGGACGGTCCATTAAACTTTTGACATCAATAATATAAATAGCCCCATTAAATTCATATACAATCGGACATTCTTGCCGGGTAATAAAATTTCCCTTTTTTGACTTTTCCAAATATCCTTCAGCATTTTCTTCAAATAAGATATAATACGGATTTGAGTTTGTTTCTTTTACAGAGACCACCATTTCTAATCCATCTTCCCATACGTCAAATGCTTTTTGTACCTGCCATGACTTACGGAACGGAGAAGTAGGTTGTAATAAAATAAGTTTTTCATATTCTATGGCCCTGGCCTTATAAAATTCTATTGCATGTATCAAGACTTCATACGTGCCCATATTATCAGTGGCAAGATGAGGAGGACGCAGGAACGGTACATTTAATCCTGCATTTTCTACAACTGCTTTAATTTGCAAATCATCGGTACTAACACAGATGTCCTTGTCATTAGCTAATTGCCGGGCTACTTCAATTGTATATTCAATCAACGGTTTCCCATCTAAATGTTTAATGTTTTTTCCAGGAACACCCTTCGATCCTCCCCTCGCTGGAATAAAAATTAAAGTATTTTTCAAAATTAAAATTTCAAATGTTTAATATCCTCTTCAGCCTTTTTGAAATCCTCTGGCTTGCCAATATCCAACCAGTATCCCAAAATAGGATAGCTGATCACACGTTTCCCTCTCCCTATCAACTCTTCCACCATATCTGTAGCATCATATTTCCCCTCCGGTATCATGCTTACTAATTCTTTTTTTATTAAATAAATACCGGCATTGGAGTAATAAGTATATGTAGGTTTTTCTTGCAGAGCCAGCACTTGATTATTACTAGTTTGAAGGACTGCATAGGGTACTTTTACATGATAGGGTATGGTGGCAATTGCAAAATCAGCTTCCTGCTCCACAAAAGAGCGGTAAAAATCTTCAAAATCTATAGTTGTTAGTAGGTCGGAATTCATTACCAACATGGCTGTTTTATCGTTAGGAGGCAATAAACGTAGGGCACCCAAAGTTCCCAATGGCTCGCTTTCCCAAGTATATTGAATATTTACTTCCTTGCCATTGCCATCCCCAAAATAATCTACCAATTGCTGACCCAAATAGCGAAGAGATATATGTATATTATCTATTCCAAAACTTATTAACCTGTCAATATTGTACTCAATAATGGGTCTCCCTCCAATCTTTAACAATGGCTTGGGAGTATTGATGGTCATGGGTCGTAGCCGGTGGCCTTCTCCCCCCGCCATGATCAGGGCATCCAATGGAAGTAATGCCTTTTTTTTTGTTAAATCAATCAGCTTTTTAAAACGCCCCATTGAATCTACCATTGGAACCAAGCGAATATTTTTCTTGCGTAATCGATCTATGTCCTTGTAACTAAAACTATCCTCTGCCAATTTTTCAAATTCTGTATTCATGGCTACTGTTACCGAATCAGTAATCTGGTGTCCCCCCAATAAACTACGGCGGATATCACCATCAGTAATCGAGCCTATCAACCTGCTTTCCGTATCTAAGACAAACAGGTTTAAAGCTTCAAGTCCCAGGATATTTAATGCTTGTAAACCATCCTTAATTGTTGCTGTATTTTCAATCAAATGATTTTTCATGTAGCCTTTTTTTGATCTCAAAATATATCTATAATTGGATTTTCATCTGAACAATTTTTTACTTAATGTTATTGTACTAAATCGAAAAAAGGCTTTGTCTGGAATGTATTCAGATTAATATTTCCAAGCGTTTCTAATATTTGATCAGTCGCATTTCCACTCCCATAAGGATTTTCTGCAGTATTAACTATATCTTGAAAAGCGGGTTTTTTAACTTCATTAAAACATGCAGCTATTTCATTAAAATCCACTTTAGCATTTAAAATACTTTTAGCCTGAATTCGTCCTTTTTGCCGGTCGCCTATATTTATAGTTGCAGTATGTAATGATGGAGCTTCTACAATTCCGCTGGAACTATTTCCCACAATTGCATTCATAATTTTCATGACTGATAAAAAGAGTAATGATCCTAAAGATGAAAACATTGCTGCCTTTTCTTTATTTCGATAGGTATATCCCTCTATCATTTGGTTGATAATTCTACCATCTGTGTCAGCATTAGCTTTTGTGAATATAAAAAAACTGTCTTCCTGAGCTTCTATTACATCCAAAAGTATTTGGAACTGACTTTCTACACTTTCTTTAGCCAGCGTTTCCGGATGAAACGCGACCAAAAAATTATACTTCTTAAAAGCCAATTGTAACTCATTCTCTAACTGCTCCCTTGACAAAAGGGGCAAAGAAAAGGTATTATCTAAACCTAGGGCTCCTACATTGTATACATGCGAAGGATTTTCTCCAAGCTGTATAACTCTTTTCTTATAAGCTT
>CAMLEX010000391.1 GCA_946479055.1 uncultured Bacteroidota bacterium
CAATAGCACCCAACACGCCCCATTTAGTAAACATTATACCACGAAGCAGCATATTTTCAGGGAGTAACCAGTACACCAAACCGGCGGCAGCAATAGCCGTAAGTATGATTGAACCCCAGTTGCCCATATTCAATGCCTTTTGAACATTATTAGTATTAATACCGGCAGAATCGCTGATACGAACAAACAAAGTACCGGCGATAGAAAATAAAATACCAACACCTGCAATCAGCATAGGTAATACAACCGGAGAGAATCCATTTAAAATGTCAGTATCTAAAACCTGGGTTTGTTGTCCCAATACAATTGTTGCCAGTACGGTTGCTACATAAGAACCAAATAAGTCGGCACCCATACCCGCTACATCACCTACATTATCACCTACGTTATCAGCAATAGTGGCGGGATTACGGGGATCATCTTCAGGAATACCTGCTTCCACTTTTCCTACAAGGTCGGCACCGACATCAGCGGCTTTGGTATAGATACCGCCGCCTACACGGGCGAACAATGCAATTGATTCAGCACCCAATGAAAAGCCTGTGAGTACTTCTATCGTTCTTATCATTTCATCTGAATTCAACGCTGCATCAGGTGCAAAACATTGTTTCAATACAATGTATAATCCACCCAAGCCTAATACTGCAAGACCTGCAACTCCAACACCCATTACCGCACCACCGGTAAAAGATACATTCAATGCTTTGCTTAAACTTGTACGGGCTGCCTGAGCAGTACGAACATTAGCTTTGGTAGCCGCCTTCATACCTATATAACCTGCAGTTGCACTTAGTACAGCGCCAATAACAAAAGCAATTGATATAGCCCAGTGAGAATGGGGATTAGCAGATGCCATTACCGCCAGCAAAATACCAACGATAACTACGAAATAACCCAATACCTTCCATTCAGCTTTTAAAAAGGCCATTGCACCTTCAGCAATATAAGTGCTGATCTCTTTCATACGGTCCGTACCCGCATCCTGCCTGCCCACCCAGTTAAACTTAACCAGAGTATATAACAGACCAATAATACCCATGACGGGAACGAGATAGATCAATTTGTCCATAAGCGTAGCTTCTTATAAAAATTTAAAAGGTGGGCAAAGATAGGGGATGGGAGGTTAATTTGGGAATTTGGTATTGAGAATTTGAAACGATGAAATCCAGCTGCAACGCCTTGATTGGGCTTAAGTTGCGACGCTCCGTTCAGGGTTCTGCCCGCTATTGAGCAACTTGTCTGATGAAGGGATTTGATGTCTCTCTGATGAGGAACTTGTTCCCCAATCAGTCAGAGTCAGGCATAGATTATTTTCCAAAACGACATTCATAAGCAGGAATTGCACATTGCAACCCCATGGCATGTTCCTTGTATTTTTTAGAATATGTATAAAATAACTGTCCTTATTTTCCTGACCGGCATACAGCTCTATGCTTTTGGACAAATAACTCCCGATACCAGTATGCAAAACAAGCAGGATTCAACCATCCAGCCGGTGCCGGATACTACTGTGCAGACTTTTACAGATAAAACAATTCCACATAACCAGGAAGTGTATAAACTAAAGGCTGCGTCGGATATACCGATTACAGCTATAGGAACCGGATGGAGTCTATATGCTTTTACTAAAATATACAGCAAGGACAGATCATCCGAAGAAAAGATACTAAGCCTGGATAAAAATGATATTCCTTCGTTTGACAGGCGTGGGGCTGATGTTTATCATCCAAAAGCAGATGAATTCGGTGATATGCTTTTTTATGGCTCGATGCCATTACCAATAATATTAATGCTGGATAAAGAGGTACGCAAAGATGCGCTTAAGATCGCTATTTTATACCTGGAATCCATGTCGGTCACCGGATTATTATATACAGGCTCAGTTTATTTAACTGACCGGTACCGGCCTTATGCTTATAATCCGAATGTCCCGATGTCGGAAAGAACAAGGGGTGGTGCAAAAAATTCTTTCTTTGCAGGCCATGTGGCTTTAGTAGGAACCTCTACTTTTTTTATAGCAAAAGTTTTGAACGATTATCATCCCGACTCGAAAGTGAAATGGCTGCCATTTACTTTGGCAGGATTAGCCACAGGTACTACAGCGATCATGCGTTACCGTGGCGGACAGCATTTTTTATCAGATATAATAATAGGTACTGTGGTAGGAACCTTAACAGGTATTTTGGTCCCGCATGTTCATAAAAATAAAGACATCACAGACCGCAGACTTTCGTTTACTACCTCTTATATGGGAGATACACCACAGTTTGGCATTGTGTACAAGCTTACGAAATAGAAAGAGCGGTAAAGGCATCAGGTAAATGCTCGGTTATATCGCCGGCTATCATTGCTTCCATAGATTTTTCTTCAGCCGCCATATCGCCGGCATGGCCATGTATATAAACACCCAGTATTGCTGCATCGGTACTTGAATATCCCTGGGCCAATAAGCCTGTCAATATTCCTGTAAGAACATCACCGCTGCCGCCTGTAGCCATGCCCGCATTTCCTGTTGAATTAAAAAATCGTTTTCCAACTGGTGTAGCGATCAATGTATGATGTCCCTTCAAAACAATAATGACATTTAATTCTTTTGACTTTTGCAAAGCCAGTTCTATCCGGTCAAATTCATTGGCAGTTGCTCCAAATAGCCGCTCAAATTCTTTGGGATGAGGTGAAAGGATTGAGAGGGCAGGAATTATTTTCAACAAATCTTTTTGTGATGCTATGCTATTCAATGCATCCGCATCAAGTACTACGGGAGCTTTATAACTTTCCAGTATTTCTCTCAACATGGTTTTTGTTTCTATAGCCGTACCAATACCGGGACCAATCCCTATACTTTTATATTTTGACAGATCATCATCGGTCTTTGTATTAAAGGATGAATTGAAATCTGTCATCACCATGGCTTCGGGTATGGAAGCTTGCAAAATATCATAACCACATTTAGGAATATGACAGGTGAGAAGACCGACGCCGCTTCGCAGGCAAGCTTTTGCAGACAGAACAGCTGCACCCATCTTTCCATAACTTCCGGCTACTAGTAATGCATGACCGAAATTTCCTTTATGCGAAAAACGATTTCTTGGTTGGTAAACAGAACGAATAAGCGAATCGTCAATTAATTCAGATTGACTAATAGCAGTTTGATGAAAATCTGCATGCAATCCAATATCAAGAATATGGACTTCGCCAATAAACTCACTGTTTTCAGCAACAAGAAAAGCTTGTTTGAAACATTGAAAGCTCAGTGTATGGCTGGCTTTTACTATTGTTTCTTCTAATGAAGAGCGATCTGTAAATAAACCGCTCGGTATATCAATTGAAATGATCTCACAACCGGAACGATTGATATGATTGACCAGGCTGGCGGTTACTCCTTCCAACCCACGATTAAGACCGGATCCAAATAATGCATCAATGATAATATCACTCTTATCCAACTCATGAAAATTATTTTCTGTTTGCACAAAGCGGATATCTGTTTCCGGATGCTGATGCAGCCGGGCCAGGTTGATCTGAAAATCATCGGTGCCCTTATGACCAAATTCCAGGATATGGACTGTAACGGGACATTTTCTTTCTGTCAGCATTCTTGCAATAGCCAAACCATCACCACCATTGTTTCCTTTACCGCAAAAAATCTGAAATGTTTTGTCTGTATAGTTATTCCGTTCCAGCCAGTCGGCGCATTTACCGGCGGCTCTTTCCATCAGGTCAATAGAAGCGATGGGTTCATGTTTGATCGTATATTGATCCCATAACCTGATTTCTTCTGCTGAAAATAATTTCATACTAACCTTAAAGGTGAGAAACTATTTTGAAAAAATAACAGAACTTATCTCAAGTGTATCCCGTGAAGGCAAGTTTTTATACCATTAATACAGGCTCGTGTTTTTCGTGAGCTTTGTGGTAGCGTCCTTTTATTCCTATTATTTCTTTGAACTTCTTTGAGCAAGGTCTGTGCTACCGAATTTTGATAACATCACTTTTTGCAGCTCTGAATTTTCAGCGTCATCATCTCTGTTATCATGAGTTTGCTGGTAATCACCAAAAATATCATAGGCCTTGCGGGCTACGGAATAAATATTTTTGTTGAATTTATTACCGAGAATTATGATTGTAACTTTTTCATCCGGCAGTCTTGCAAACGCTGCATTAAATCCATGCCAGCGGCCAAAATGGTAGATCACTTTTTTGCCATTCGGGATCAGCAGCATTCTCCAGCCAAGGCCATAATTATGAATAGAAGGCCTTTCCAGGCTATACGGTGTAAACGCTGAATCAAGCAAAGTTTTACGGAGAAATTGATCGGTATATAAAGCCTGGTCCCATTTCAACAGATCTTTGGGAGTTGAATAAATATTTTTATCACCAACCGTTCCTTCCATTTTATCATTCTGCCAGTGAGAATTATTATAGTTGAATGAAGAAACAGCTGTTGCCGTATCAGCCAATGAATACACATAAGTGTCTTTCATTTGCAACGGATCGAATATGGTTTCTTTCATAAAGACGCCAAATGGTTTGCCTGATACTTTTTCAATGATGAGGGCGAGCAATACAAAATTGGTATTGCTATAGCTAAACCGTGAATCGGGTCTGAAACTCTTGTTTGGTTTTTTGGTAACCAGGTAATCCAGCACATCATTATTGGTTACATATTTATTCTTATAGCTTTTATCCGCCTCCAGGAAATAAAGATAATTGGGTAAACCACTTCGATGGCTCAATAGCATTTTTACCGTGATGCCCTCATAAGGAAGGTCAGGAAAAAAACGCTGAAGAGAATCATCCAATGATAATTTATTTTCCTGGACCAGCCTGAGAACAGCCATCGCCGTTAATGTTTTTCCGGTAGATGCGATATGGAGAGGTGTGGAATCTGTCAACGAATCTTTTTTCCGCAAATCAGCAAATCCGGCATATTTTTCATAAATCACGGCCCCGTCTTTGGCTACCAGTATGCTGCCATTAAATCCACGTTTCAGTAGAAGGGAATCAAAAAAATAAGATAAAGCTCTATGGTAATACCTGAATTCCTGCTTATCCAATACTTTAGGGGTGGGGGGATAGTATTGAAGGGAGTCTTCCTTTATTTTTTCGTTGGTGTTAGATGCGGCTTCATTGCAGCCATAAATAATAACAACAAGGGCGATTATGTATAGAATGGTTTTCAATAGAGATCAGTTTAAAACAAAATTATCTTATGCAGAAATAGAGCCAAACTCCAAGTTTTCCCCACAGGCTAATTTATCTTAATAACGTGATAGTTATATTTGCAGTATGTCAATAAAAGATAAAACTAGTTACCCCAAAGAAAAAATACGTATTCTCTTTTTGGAAAATATCAGTGACGCGGCT
>CAMLEX010000392.1 GCA_946479055.1 uncultured Bacteroidota bacterium
TTTTGATAGCCAGGGTTCACATTTGCAGACTGGCCACTCATCAATACGCCGCCGTTTGTTGTAATTTTTGCCAGTTCGGCTGTTGGGCTAAAACCAGGGATCTCTGATTGATTTATCAATAGTTTTAATTTAAGCGTATTGGCAAATTTTATCCAGAGCTGGGCATTCCCTTTAAACATAATATCAACCGTAGCAGCTTTGGAAGGAACAGGTTTGTTTTTAAAGATGGCGATTGCTGAATCTAAAACTTTCTGCAGATCCATATATATATCTTCTCCCTTGTCATATTTCGGAGTTGCAATTTCTTTTTTAAAAGTTTCTGAATAAGGAATGTTTCCATACACATCTACCAAGTCCTGGAAGAGCCGTGCCTTCATCACTTTCGCAATACCCGCATAAAAATCTTCTCCTTCTGCAGGTGCTTTTTGTTCAATGGTATTAAGATCAAACAAAGCATCATAGTAGCTATTCCAGATATTACCCAATGAGGCAAAAGAGGTTGTGAGATTATAAGTAACTTCTTCTTCAACTAAAGAAAATGTTGCGTTATTAGACCAATAGCCCATCCACCTGTTTAAAAATGCATACATCCTGATTGTATTACCCGATGAATGCAATGCACTGGGAAGTATCAATTCACTGATGATTTTATCTTCTGTAACCTGATTGGGATTTTGATTAATATCAAAAAAGCTTTTCTTACAACTACTGAATATTATAATCAATAATGTACTGGCGATTATTTTTGATTTGTACATATAGGATTTTTTAAAAAGTTAGTGTTAATGAACCTCCGAAAATGCGTGAAGGCGGAGTAGAGAACGAACTACCCACACCAAACGTGTTAGGGTTAGTCGCATTGGGAGTGGAATTGAATTCCGGATCGGACCATTGGTTCGATTTCGGAACAAATACCAGCAGGTTTCTTGCTACTGCACCAATAATCGCTTTCTTTATAATCTTGTTGCCACCTAAAATTTTGGAGGGAAGCTCATACGAAACCGATAATTCTCTCAGCTTCCAGGCCGCCGCGCTTGTAAAATAATTAGTGGCCACTTGTGTGTTGGTTATTTCTTCACCCCAGAAATCTATACCACCTCTGGAAACGGTGCGGTCTGTATTTTCAACATATTTTGAACCATCCCAATAAACAGAATTAGGAAAAACAAAACGTTCCCTGTTATGCTGTGCACTCCTGGCGCTGATGCCATATCCATCCATATCCGTCCCAAGTCCGTGATAGGCATTATGACCGCCTTTATAATCCCAGGTCATTCCAATGGATAATCCTTTCCACGAAAAAGAAGGATTGAATCCGAAAATCCATTCAGGTAATGTTCGTCCACGGACTACAAGGCTGTCATCCAGCCTGGGGTTACCGGTTACTGCATCAACAATCACACGGCCAAGCGGATCTCTTTCATAATCCGATAATTTAAAAACAAATGCAGGGTGACCTACAATGGCAAAGTTGGTAGCTGAGGGAGCGCCAGCCTTTAGTTGAATAAAATTGCTTGCACCACCAATAGCTAACTCATTCACATCGTCAGACAATCGGACAATTTTGTTGTTATTATAAGTGGCATTCATCTTAATGTCAACCCTTGCCTTTCCAATATTTACTAAAGGAGTCAACCGAAGGTCCAGTTCAACACCATAATTATTAAAGTCAGCGGTGTTGGCCAGTTTTTGATTATAGCCTGTAGTGATAGACTGTTGAATTAAAAGAATCTGGTCAGTATTCTTTTGATAGAAATAAGTAGCATCCAGGTTGATCCTGTTTTTCAAAAAACCAAGTTCAATACCCAGTTCTTTTGAGTTAACGAACTCAGGTTTGATATTTGGATCAAGCGTAGTGTTTGATGCAGAAAAACCAGGCAGGCTTCCATAAGGAAAACCATTGATGGGATTGTAGGTCGACGCTAACTGGTAAGCACCTAAATTAACATTACCTGATTTCGAAACAGAGCCTCTTAATTTTACATAAGAAACAATTGCGTTATCTTTTAGAAAAGGAATAGCATCGGAAAGAATAACAGCAGCGTTTACACCAGGGTAGAAATAAGAATTAGCATCAGGGTTTAACCGGCTATCCCAATCATTTCTTCCTACAACTTCTACATTTGCCCAACCCTTGTAACTTATACCCACGCTGCCAAAAACCGAAGCCAGTCTTGTACGGGAATTGGATTCATTAGTAATAGCTTCGCCAGTGCGGTTAGAAAGATTATATACATCAGGTACAACAAGGTTATTCCCTTGTGCACCCATTCCTTTGGATTGGGTTTGTCGCACCTGCGTACCGGCAAGATAACTGATCCCAAAGTCTTGCACATTTCTTTTGCCGTTAAGAAAAAACTCCCCGGTGATCGTACTGTTTTGGCTGAAAGCATCTACCACATTTCCGGGATAATTATTATACGTCACATTACTTCTATGACTCCTGGCAAAATCAGTAACTTTTATTGAAGCCCTTGTGCTTTTTGATGAGGTTACACTTAAATTGGTTCCAATCCTTCCTGTAGCCTGCAACCAGTTGGCAATTTCATATTTAAGTTCAACGGATGCAAGAAAATCATCTGTCTTTCCCCTGAGCCGATGGTTATCGATAGCCCAGTAAGGATTAGCAGCATATTCGTTGTAATAATTTGAGTATTGTGAATATTTATCATTTCTCCAATCTTTGTAACGGCTCAGCGGAATCTGCGGCGCCGTTTCTAAGATCAGGTTATAAATGCCGCCATTATAAGCAGGAAAACGACCAGCTATACCTGTTTCATCCACCACATTAAAATTAGACTGGATATAGTTAAGACTATAAGATGACTTAAACCGGTTATATGATTTAGATGCATTAAACCGGAAAGAGGTTCGCCTGTTTTCATCTTTGGGCATCAGGCCTTTTATTTTCGCATCCTGGATAGAGATATAATAATCCTGCGTTGCAAACGATATATCATTTTGCAAAACAGATCCATTCCCATTCCAGAATTTTTTCTGTTCATCATCAAGTGCTATATATGGAACTGTTTGTATAGTGCCGTCCTCTAATTCCTGTCCAATCGGAACCATTGAACCATCAAAAGCGGGTCCATAAGAAAAATTTTCCAATGGATCATACAAGGCCTGGCCATTCGCATCAGTAGATGATCCGCTGCCAAATTTATTTTGCCTTTTTGGCATAAAAGCGACCCTGTTCAATTGGTAACTACTGCTTACAGTTATTACTGGTTTGTTTCCCGTTCCTTTACGTGTTGTAATTAAGATCACACCATTTACACCATCTGGTCCATAAATAGCGGCCGAAGAAGCTCCTTTTAATAATGTTACATCCGTCACATCATTCGGGTTGATGGATGATATATACGAAATGGGTGTAGGGATGCCATCTACTACCATCAAAGGTTGATTGTTCCCGGTTAAAGACCTGAATCCCCTAAGATTAATTTTTGTATTTTCAAATACACTGCTGTTGGTTGTGGTAATATTGAGGCCAGATACTTTTCCTGCAAGTCCCTGTTGTAAATTAACTGCTTTTGCCTGGGTAAGTTCAGCATTCGATACTTTGGCAGTGGCATAGCCTACTTCTTTAGCTGGTCTGCGTATGCCCAATGCAGTGGTTACGATCACCTCTGACAATTGTGTTGAAGCAGAAGGTGCTAATACAATAGAAGAGGTAGTAGTTGCATCTACTGTTCTGGCTGTAAATCCTGAAGCGGAAATAGTCAATTTTGCATTTGCTGTTGCTTTAATACTAAAGTTTCCATTCACATCGGCCTGAACGGCATTTTTTGTACCTTCTTCATTTATCGTCGCAAAGGGTACAGGGTCTCCTTTTTCATCACGTATTACTCCCGTGATGGAGCGGGTTTGCGCAAACGACACCAGTGTTAGTATCGTCATTGCAAACAAAGCTGTTAGTTTTTTCATGCTAAAACTTGTTTTGATTGTTAGTTAAAATGATAGCACATAGACAGGTTAAATGTTAACTGGATATTAAAAACAGAAAATATTTCAGTAAAGCATGATTATTTTATTACGAAGTATTTATTTTTTTCATTTCACCTGGCAGCGGGTTCTGATTCACTTAATAGATTCCAGAAGAGATAAACGAAGATTGATTATTATTAAAGTTTGTACTGCAAAAAAAGTCTTGCCCTCAAATACATTTTTCATTGCATCAATAACCTTTTCAGACATATCAACTCTTTTTGTTTACACATTTCTGTTGTTTGTAGAATATACAGGGAAGGGATAATCGCAATTAATAATTTCACCACATCAATGTTATTGAAAAGAGCCAGATTATTCAATTTATAGGTGGTAGCGATTTAATATTGGAATAAAATTTTCTCATGTGTCTGATGGTTATGGATACAACGCTGGTGGTTTCTACTACCGGTTCTTTTGTTTCAGATTGACTTTTGACCTGTACTCAGGGTAAACTGAAGAAATTACTCTAACAAAAAAGTAATCCATCCTGAACACAGTTTACTTAATTGCAACACACGCATTATTAAATTTAAACTAATAAGCATCATGCCGACGACGATCTCAAATCAATCCACTGCTGATTCTTTTTCGTCATCAGTGATAAAAGCGATTTTAAAAGCTGGCCTTGTAGCCGGCGCATTGGACATAATGGCCGCTATAATACTTCGTTCTATACAGACAGGTAAAATAAATATAATCCCGGTTTTAAAATTTATTGCCAGCGGTGTGTTTGGCAAAAGGGCTTTTAATGGAGGGTTAACTATGGCCTTCTATGGTCTTGCCTTTCATTTTATAATTGCTTTTGGATTTGCTATAGGCTATTTCCTGGTATTTCCGTACATAGCTTTTCTCCGGAAACATAAAATTATCAGTGGCCTGTTATACGGTGTGCTGGTGTGGCTGATTATGAATCGTGTTATTGTTCCTTTTTCTAACACTCCCCGGATACCTTTTAAGTTTGGTACCGGAACACTAATTAACATAGTTATATTAATGTGTTTTATTGGTTTACCGGTTTCGTTAATTACTCATAAATATTATACCACAAAATCAGAATTGTCAAATACAAGATAAATTTATCTATTTTAAAAAGGGGAATTCTAAATTTATGCTTGTGAAAAACTTAATTTTAATCCTGCTTGCTTTCATTATGGATGCAACAGATGCCGATAACAACATGGGGAGCCAGGCATTTTCGGCGGCGGGGGCAAATCGTGAGAAACAAATTGGCTATAATAGTTTTACAGCCGGGTAAAACAAAATAATAAAAACAGTATCATGGAAAAATTTTCTGAAAGCTCCGGGGTCTCATAGCCGTCGCG
>CAMLEX010000393.1 GCA_946479055.1 uncultured Bacteroidota bacterium
TTCTGTTCTTCCTGTAATGGAGCATTTTTATACATTGCAGGGAGAAGGTTATCACCAGGGAAGAGCAGCATATTTTATTCGTTTAGGAGGCTGCGATGTAGGTTGTGTGTGGTGTGATGTAAAAGAAAGCTGGGATGCAGATAAACATCCGCTGTTTGAAGTTCGAAATTTGAGCGCTGAGGTTAAAAAGACTCCTGCAGAAATTGTAGTCATTACAGGTGGGGAACCGCTGCTGCATAATTTAGACGAACTAACAAAAGAATTGCAGGAAGCCGGATTGCAAACTAATATTGAAACTTCGGGATCCTCGCCTTTGAGCGGTAGTTGGGATTGGATATGCCTATCACCTAAAAAATTTAAAGACCCACTTCCCGAAGTTATAAGCGTAGCAAATGAATTAAAAATTATCATTTTTAATAAATCTGATTTTGCATGGGCAGAAAAATATGCCGCCCAGGTTCCGGCATCATGCAGACTTTATCTGCAACCTGAATGGAGCAAAGCTGCTCAAATGACTCCTTTGATAGTTGATTACATAAAAGAACATCCTCAATGGGAGTTGAGCCTGCAAATACATAAGTATATTAATGTACCGTAAAAAAATAAGTAGTGGCTCTTAACAATTGTTCCCTTATGAAAAGGGAATAAAAATCAATTAGCTTCGTTATTGTACTGAAACATTTCAATCAATGAAAAAGCTTTTCCTATATCTTATAACATACTCATTGCTACTTGGTTCCTTTGCCCAGTCTTATGATCCTGATAAAGTAAACAAAAAAGCCATTGCACTCTATAACCTGGCTATGGTACAGGCACAGGATGATCACCTTGCTCAAGCTGCTGAGCTCCTTCAGCAAGCTATTCAAATTGATAACAAATACCTGGAAGCTTATTTATCTCTTGCCGGTGTCTATGGCCAGCAAAAAAATTATAAATCAAGTACTGATTTTTACGAAAAAGCTTTCGCACAGGATCCCGATTATACTATCGAGTACAAACTTCCCTATTCCATCAACCTGGCAGGACAGGGAGAATTTGAAAAAGCATTAAATGCCATCAATGAGTTACTAGATAAAAAGCCGCCCAAAAATTCAACTTCATTAAAAGCTGCTGAATATCGCAAACGTTGTTATCAATTTGCAGTGGAGTATGCCAAAAAAAATGTGAACAAGGATTATGTATTTGCCCCGCAAAATATGGGAGCAGACATTAATACTTCCGAATCAGAATATTTTCCTTCTCTTACTATTGATGGGAAAGAACTGGTCTTTACGCGGCGGCTGAATGGAGCCAATGAAGATTTTTTTAACAGCAAAAAAAATAATGTCCAGTGGGGAAAGGCGAGTCCAATTGAAGGCGATGTAAATTCTGATCAGAATGAAGGTGCACAAAATATTTCACAGGATGGACAATGGCTGGTTTTTACCGGCTGCAACCGGCCTCAGGGGTTTGGCAGTTGTGATATTTATATTTCATACCTTGATAAAAATGGCTGGAGCCAACCATTCAATTTAGGTGGATGGGTCAATTCCGATCAATGGGAATCACAACCCTGTTTATCTCCCGATAAAAGAGAACTGTATTTTGCAAGCCGCAGGCATGGCGGACTTGGAGGTAGTGATATCTATGTTTCCCGTCTTCAATCCAACGGCAAATGGGGTGAACCTGAAAACATGGGTGAAGGAATAAATACAAGTGGCGATGAACAAAGCCCTTTCATACATGCAGATAATCAAACCTTATATTTTACTTCTAACTATTGGCCGGGCTATGGCGATGATGATCTTTTTTATGTAAGAAAAGGGCCGATGGGTGATTGGAGCAAACCGATAAATCTTGGCTATCCGATCAATACCATCAGTCGTGAAGGAACACTATTTATTTCGGCTGACGGAAAAACTGCTTACTATGCAAGCGACCGGAGCGATACCAAAGGCGGCATGGATATTTATAGTTTTGAATTGAGGGAAGATGTTCGTCCTTACAAAACACTTTGGGTAAAGGGACAGGTATTTGATAAAAAAACTTCCAAAGGATTACCTTCCGCTGTTGAGTTAATTGATATAGTTACTAAACAAACTATTTCAAAAGTACAGACAGATGAGCAGGGAAATTATTTAATCACCTTACCTATTGGAAAAGATTATGCTTTCAATGTAAACCGGAAAGGGTATTTATTTTATTCAGAAAATTTTTCTCTAAGTAAGCAATCCACTGATTCTGTTTATCAAAAAAATATTCCTCTGCAACCTATAGAAGCAAATGCATCTATTGTATTAAATAATATTTTTTTTGATGTAAATAAATTCGATATAAAACCTGAGTCACAGGTAGAGCTGGATAAAATAGTTCAATTGCTAAATGATAACCCTGCTGTAAAAATTCAAATTTCAGGACATACGGATAACGTCGGTAAGCCTGCAGAAAACCTGGCATTATCAAATAACAGGGCAAAAACTGTGGTGAGCTATCTTATCAATAAAAGGATCAGTCCACAACGGCTTTCTTACAAAGGCTTTGGGGAAACACAGCCTGTTGCAGCTAACAAAACGGATGAAGGCAGGGCAAAAAACAGGAGAACGGAAATGAAGGTGGTTAGTCGGTAATTTTTTTATAAAATTGAGAGTTTTAAGGTGCCGGATTCTTGCAACATCATAAGTGACCTTTTCAACTTTCAACTATTAGCTTACTATTTAGCTGGTAAAAAAATTATATTTGATTATACACACCGGCTATGTATCCAGAATTGCTTCACCAACTTGCTTTAACGCTTATACCCAACATAGGTCCTGTACAGGCAAAGATCTTATTGCAACAATTTGATGCAGCAGATATTTTTAAAGCCAAAAAAAGAGAGCTTGAAAAAATAGAAGGTATCGGTACTATTCGGGCTGAATCCATTAAATCATTTTCTGATTTTTCAAAAGCAGAGGAGGAAATTGCGTTCATTGAAAAGTATAAGATCAAACCGCTTTTTATTACACATAAAGATTATCCTAAGCGCTTATTGAATTGTTATGATTCCCCTACTCTTTTATACTACAAAGGCGAAGCGGGCCTGAACAGTGAAAAAGTTATTGCAGTTATTGGCACCCGCAGCCATACCGACTATGGAAAACAAATAACTGAAAAACTGATAGAGGAGCTGGCGGAGCAAAACGTAGTGGTGATCAGTGGGCTTGCTCATGGCATCGATGCCATTGCCCATAAATCCGCTATAAAAAATAATCTTCCTACAGTGGGTGTATTGGCACATGGGTTAGACCAGGTATATCCTTCGCAGCATACTGGTCTTGCAAAAGATATGCTGAAATCAGGCGGAGGTTTGCTCACCGAATTTAGAAGTAAAAGCAAACCCGATAAACATAATTTTCCTACCCGCAACCGTATTGTAGCCGGCATGAGTGACGCTACCATCGTTGTAGAAACAGGAATTAAAGGCGGCAGCATGATAACAGCAGAACTGGCGAATAATTATAATAAAGATGTTTTTGCTTTTCCCGGGAAAGTGACAGATACGAAAAGCGCAGGTTGCAACTATCTGATCAAAAACAATAAGGCCGTTCTATTGACAGATGCGCAGGAATTAATAGAACTGATGGGCTGGGAAAAAAAGAGTCAGAAGTCAGGAGCCAGGAGTCAACGAGAGTTATTTATTGAATTGAATGACGATGAGAAAATAATTATTGCGATATTAAGAGAAAAGAATTCGGTTCATATTGACGAGATCAACTTCAAAAGCGGGTTGAGCAGCAGTTCGGTTGCCGCAGCCATTCTCAATCTTGAACTCCGGAATGTAGTATTATCTTTACCGGGCAAGCAATACCAGATTGCCTGAAGATTTTGGCTGAGGCAACGTAACAGGGCATTTGATTGTCAAAGTAATGGCTTAATTTTTTATTATTTATCCGGTGTTCAATGATGTCGGCAAAGTCAGGGATCTTATTTTTTATCATTTTTCTTTCTGTATGTGCAAACTCAGCTTTAGGACAGGCTTGTACCACGCTGGGCCAAACTCCTTCAACAGCGTTTCCTGTATGCGGAACTACCAAATTTGAGCAAAACAATGTTCCTATTTGTAGCTCAAATGATCTCTTTGTACCTGGATGTGTTGATGGTGCTGCATATGCCAATAAAAATCCTTTCTGGTACAAGTTTACCTGTTATGTTTCCGGTACTTTGGGATTTGTCATTACTCCTAAAGATCTGACAGACGACTATGACTGGCAACTCTACGATGTCACCGGTCTTGACCCCGACCAGGTTTTTACCAATCACAACATTATTGTAACGGGTAATTGGGCCGGTAATCCCGGAACAACAGGTACTTCTGCAACCGGAGCTAATTTTATTCAATGCGCTTCCTCTTATAATGGCACTGAACCTCGATTTGCTAAAATGCCCGATTTGATAGCAGGCCATGAATATATTTTATTGGTAAGCCATTTTACTGATTCACAAAGTGGTTATTCTTTGTCATTTGGCGGCGGTACAGCCGTTATTACCGACCCTACTGAACCACATCTGCAAAAAGCAACTACCAGCTGCGATGGAACAAAGATTACTCTGAAGCTGAATAAAAAAATGAAATGTAACAGTCTTACGGCTACCGGTAGTGAATTTAGTCTTTCACCGGCACTTACTACTATTGTATCCGCCGTAGCAACCAATTGTTCTTCGTCTTTTGATTTTGACGAAGTAACACTTACACTGGCGGCCGCCTTGCCTTCCAATAATTACCAACTCATTATTAACAAAGGCAGCGATGCTAATTCATTGCTGGATAATTGTGATCGTTCAATTCCCGATGCGGAACAAACCGCTTTTAGTTATATTATTCCGCAACCCATTCCTATAGACAGTGTGGGACAGGCTGGTTGTGCCCCTGATGCCATTAAATTATATTTCAGTAAAAAAATTGACTGTAGTACCATATCAGCAAATGGAAGCAATTTCATAGTAACAGGGCCAACGCCAGTAACTGTTATTGGTGCATCCGGTGATTGTGCCAATGGATTAAGCGATATCATTACAGTGAAATTTGACAGACCCATTTATACAAAAGGAGTATACACAGTAACTCCGCAATTAAGCATAAATGGTGGCGCCGTAAGGGATGAATGTGGTAAGATAATACAACCGCTGCCAGTTTCATTTAACACAGCGGATACTGTTTCAGCAATTTTTACTTATGCAAATGATATGGGTTGCCGGCAGGATACGTTGACATTTTCTCACGACGGCGCACATGATGTAAGTAACTGGACCTGGGTATTCAATTCAACGGATACGTTTACAACACCATCTCATAC
>CAMLEX010000394.1 GCA_946479055.1 uncultured Bacteroidota bacterium
AACCTTATTTTTTTATTGATGCCGGTAAACAACGTTTTATAAAAATCAGTTTTGAAGATATCATTTATATAGAAGGATGTCGCAATTATGTGCGATTGGTAACCACCAAGGGTTCACATATGGCACTGTTATCTCTGCGGCAGTTAGAAACCATGTTGCCGCCGGAAAAGTTTTGCCGTATCCACCGGTCCTATATTGTTTCTCTCGATTGTATTCAGTCGTTTGCCACCGACAAAGTATATATACAGGATAAAGTATTACCGATAGGTGTAAGTTACAGTTGTAGTAAAGCATTGCAGAAAAGAATAACCATTGTTACCAATGAATATTTCCAGGACTGTAAGAATATTCCACAGGAATTCGAATCTGTTATTAATGGCACTAATTGAAAAAAGAACATTTTTTAGTGATAGGCCGGCAAAGTGAAGTAACAAAATTTTCATGTAGTAGGTAAGCGCTACTATTTTGGAGTGGGTTTCTACCCGCTCTTCTGTTTTTGAATAAAAGGGTCGGAAAAAGAAGGAGACAGAATAAATCTATTCCTAATATAAAGCCATTCCCGCTATGAGAGAACATTACCACCAACTTTACCAGTCTTTATTAAAAGATATTGATGAGTGTAAAGAAAAATTTCCATGTTTAAGAAAACAGGTTGAACACATATTTGTTATTTGCAATCAATATTGGGCCATTGTTTGTGATGATGCGGTTAACAATCATTTTGAAACGAAAGAAGAAGAAATTTATTTTTTCAAGCACTCCAAGCCCCTCTTCGCCGCCCAGTTAGAGTATTACAGCCTCTACTATCACGCTCTGCTTTTTAAAAGCGAAGTTTACGATCCCGTAAAAATAAGACAGTTCTGGATCAGGGAATCTACACGCCTCGACAAGTTCATTGCGGAGCATAGAGATTTTTACGAGTACTATAAGGCTGGTGGTAGTGATAAGGATGTAATCTATTTTACAAGAGGGCGTAACAGTCTTAATACTTCTGTGGATGGACTGGATCTAAATGCAAATACCAGCCATGATTCGCTTGTGGCAACATTAATTGCGTTGGAAAGATATAATGGGTATGTGCAAAACGAATTAGTGATTTAGAGGTAGGCTGATTGATCTTCATTTGAGGGTGACCTTATTGACTAATATTATAGTCCTGCCAGGCAAACAGGAAGGTAAAAAATAATGGGTTCTGATTTCGATTGAAGAATGCTTATACCTGGTGTGAGTCTTAGGGTGATTTTTTTACCTATATCTTTTTGTTCGTATATCCAATTGAATAGTTCGTGTACTTATAACCACCATTAGTCCAATAATTTTTATAGTAAGTATTTGTTTGGTTATTTTAAAGAAAGATTTTATGAGAGCTTTTACTGGGCATTGTGTTACTGATAATCAAGTAGTATTAATATTTTAATGAAAAAAATTAGTATTCTCATTGCAGATGATCATCTCTTGTTAAGAGAAATGTGGACCCATATTCTTAATAGCGACTTCCGGTTTGGGGTAATAGGCTCTACTGGCAATGGCGAAGAAGCAATAGAAATAGCAAAAAGTCAAATGCCTGATATTATACTTATGGATATTTCTATGTCTCCCATAGATGGTTTTGAAGCTACAAGACAAATATCCGGCTCCCAGACCGTATCAAAAATAATTGGTGTAAGCATGCATAATATTTTGGCATATGCAAAAAGGTTGATTCATGCGGGAGCCAAAGGTTATCTTACAAAAAATTCATCGAAGGAAGAAATGATCAATGCGATATTGGAGGTAAACAGTGGCCGGAAATATATATGCGATGAAATCCTAAACATGATATCAAAAAATGAGTTTGCGATTTCCACAGATTTGGGAATAAGTAATCTGACTACAAGAGAAATTGACATACTTAGTTGCATAAAGCAAGGATTATCTTCAAGAGAAATCGGTCTGCAACTGGACGTTTGCACAAAAACAATAGAAGTGCACCGTTACCATATTTTAAAAAAGCTGAAGATGAAGAATACGGCGGCGTTGGTAAACTTTGCGAATATGAATGGAATATAAAGACCAGATATCATTACTAGGGCAGAATACAAAACTTATTGAAATGGTAGGGGAGCGGTTAAGTGCGGGAAATAGGGGAAACACTTCAAAAATAAAAATACTACTTAACGTTAAGAAAGAGCTTGCATTTGCAAGCTCCTTAAAAAGAGCCTTAACTAATACATGAATTTGGTAAGTTAAAAATTTATTTAGCAGGAATAGCAGGTATTATGCGAATACACCTATTTTCTATGCAAATAAGGCTTTTAAGAATCTCAATAGTTTTGATAATCCATACTGAATCCTTTATCAACAGAATATTTGTCAAATCGAAACAAAAATCAGGTAGTTAATTTAAACCCTCCAACTGCCGCTGTATATATTTTGCGAATAACAAGTGTGCTAGCATATCACTGATGAGCTTATCGCCTGTAGTATTAAAATCATCATCATCATCTCTAGCCCGAAGAAAATACTCATGATCAAGGCTATTGCATCCCGAGATATAATAGGTATAAAACCAGGAATGACTTATTAGAAAATTGTCAAGCTTCGCTAATATTCTTTTCAGATATTTCACATGTTCTATAG
Source organism: uncultured Bacteroidota bacterium (assembly GCA_946479055.1). The sequence continues at coordinate 2,620 of CAMLEX010000394.1, forward strand.
GGTCATCAGGTTTAAACAAGGAGTAATGGTATAACTGGAAATGATAGGTTTGCAACGAAACAATGGCTGGCTTTGAATACTTGAAAAAAAGCATTTCTTCCCGCTGGCAGCCAAAACCTTTTACAGTCACCATCTTTTTAAGTACTTCGGTAGCATTATAGCAGGTATGATAGCATTGTTCCATTTGCTGCAGGCAAACACCCTGATTCCCTATATTCTCCAGGTTAGCTTCCAGTTCTATATACAATTGTTCGGCTGCTTGTAACAGCTGAAATCGTTTTACTGTCTTGTAATAGATAGTAGTATCGTTGCTCTGGTTGATCATATATCACTGGCATATATAATTATTGCTGATATTGTTGAGCAAGCTTACCACGAATGCGGCTCAATGATTGTCGGGAGATACCGAGATAAGAAGCAATGATGTATTGTGGTAGTCTAAGTGCCAGGTCGGGATAAGCTTCCATAAAATCAAGGTATCGTTCATCGCCATATGCCCCCAACAAGTAAAGCATCCGCTTTTCCATTGCCCGCAAATGATCCATCAGGTGTGTGATGCATTTGCGATGAAAACCTTCATAAATGGCTGGCATCTTTTCAAAAAATAAACGATCTGCCAACAGGATATCTGAATCTTCTACCGCATCAATAGAAAACATGGCAGGTTCTGTGCGGGAGATACTTATCTGGTCGCCTATCCACCATTCTTCAGGTGCAAAGGACAGCGTATGCGCTTTGCCTTTTTTATCTGTTACATAACTTCTAAGGCAGCCTTTTACAACAAAGAATACATGATTGCAGATCTCGCCCTGTTGCAACAGGATGGCTCCTCTTTCTACTTTCATAGGAATCATCAGGGAGAGAATAGTCTCCGCTATATCATCAGGAATATGATATTTTGTAAAAAGATCGGAATTCAATGTTTTGGTCATTGCAGCATTTTTATCTGTTATCAATAGGTGGATACATAAACATCAATGGCTGTTAAGGAAAAACCTTTACAGTTGCTTCATTATTACAAGATCAGAAGTACTAGCCCACTCAAATATTATGGGGGCATAGCGATAACAGAAAAAATGGTGTAAATGGTGGCTTATCATATTATAGGTATTAAAAGTTTTACAAAGGGTTGGGATGTTTTTATATCGGGCAACAAAAATAATATGCCTGTCTTTGGAATCATAGTATCTGCCGTTGGATTCTATCGTAATTGCCTATTTGTTACCATTTGCTAACAAGAACAATTTTTTATGCTTACAAATCTTTTGTTTTATTTCCCGGTAATATCATTGCTAAGTGTAGAAATGTATTTTTTACTTAAATGAATAAATAAATAACGGGAATGAGCAGAGCTCACTCCCGTGCCTGGCTGAAATTGCAGCCTCCTGGATATTGGATCTTGAAATATCAAAAATGCCCATGGGCGTTAATACTAATTTGATACCCTGCGCACATTCATAGTAAAATGTTGCACAAGATTCGCCTTTTAATATACTAAGTCAATCGTAAAAACACTTTGCTACCTATTTGTTATCATATGTAACATAATCAGGACGTACGGGAAGTTGTTTGAACCTGCATAGAATGGTAATGTTAATTTAAGAAATAAGTATAGACGCAGAGCATCAGCGCCTGATAATTATCCCAATGCCTGTAATTGATATTCAAATCATACTTAATGATATTCAAATAAGGATATACCAGGGTACCAATCGATTTTATGCTTCACCAGCCTTCATTTCAATAACACATCGCCCTTATTGAAAAATCAGGTAATAAACCACCAAAATCAGGTAATGCTACTCTATATTTTATTTAAAAACCCATTTTACTTTTGTCTCCTACCTGATACGATAAAAAGGTAGATGATAAAAACAAGTTCATTTGACACGAAGAGAAGATACGATAAAAGCTCTCAAAGAATATATAAGAGTAGTGGGGTAGTAGACATCCTTTTTCTTTTTGCTGATAAGAAAAACATCAAAGATGATTGACAAAGGAAGAAAGATGATTAACAAAAGACTAAAGATGATAAGGAAAGGGAAAAAGTAAACATCTTTTTCCCTTTTGTTAATAAGGAAAGCTGCAAAGATGATTAACAAAGGATAAAAGATGATAAAAAAAATAAAAAAGTTAACCTTCTTTTTCCTTTTGGTGACATGAAAAAGTGAAAATCAGATAAGAACTGAGAACTTATAAATAAGAAAATATTTAAATTTTTTCTCAACCCCTAATTTTTAAACATTAAATCTAAAATCTATGAGAGTACAAAAAGTGCTGATTAGTTTCAGCAAGTATTCAGATTCCGCTTTTGAGCAATTTGCAGCAGCTATTGTAGTTGCTATGACAGGCAATGCCAACTTTACAACGCCTGCACCCACTCTTGCATCTGTAACCACGGCACGTACCGAATATAGCACTGCTCTAAGCGCAGCTGCTACAGGCGGTAAGCAAACCCGTGTAGTAAAAAATCAAAAACGAAAAGCATTAGCGGCCCTGCTAAAAGATCTTGGGCTTTATGTAGAAGTAACAAGCGCAGGTGATCCTGGTATTATGCTAAGCTCCGGGTTTGAAATCAGTAAAATGCCAACTCCCGTAGGCCCGCTCCCAAAGCCTTCCAGCTTCCAGGTAATATCAATGGGTAAGGGCGAAATGAAATTAATAGTGGAC
>CAMLEX010000395.1 GCA_946479055.1 uncultured Bacteroidota bacterium
TTCGCCGGGAAATTTCAATTGAAAATCCTGTTGCCAATTTATACCTGCGTCTGGCCGAAGCTGATATTATTGAAATGCTTTCAGAGAGCCTTTATCTTATCAATGACAAATCATATTATCTGCGGATTGAAGATGCCGGCAATGAAAAACCTGTTATCCGCAATTCAAACGGGCATAAAGAATTGATTGTTCCTGTTCAGAAAAAAATAAGTTATTCCATTCTTTTTTAAATTGATACTTGTTATGATTTATTCAATGAAAAATATTTTAAACAAAAATTATCTTTCTTTATTACTGTGTGCAATTTTAATAACAGCTTTTGCAATGAATGGATGGTCGCAGGCAGAGTCTGCTAAAGAGGACGACTATTTTAAAATTATGAGGGTGCCAGCACCGGAAGGAATTATTCTTGAAGTAGGAGGACTTTGTACATTGCCCAATGGTGATTTAGCTGTTACTACACGCAGGGGCGATGTATTTATTGTAGAAAATCCAACCAGTCAGCGACCTTATTTCAGAAAGTTTGCTACAGGTATGCATGAAGTATTGGGCATTGCTTATAAGGATGGTGCTTTGTATTGTGCACAACGTGGAGAGCTTACCAAGCTGGTTGATGCTGATAAGGATGGAAAGGCAGATATTTATGAAACGGTTTATGCATGGCCTATTTCAGGTAATTATCATGAATATAGTTTTGGTCCAAAACTCGCACCTGATGGATCTTTTTTTGTGACACTGAATCTTGGTTTCCCAGATGTTTGGTGGCATCCCAAAAGCTTTGTTCCCTGGAGAGGATGGGCCCTCAAAATATCTGAAGATGGAAGTATAGAACCATGGGCTACCGGTTTACGTTCTCCATGCGGTATCAGTATGATAGACGGTGAATTATTTTATACAGACAACCAGGGCGATTGGGTAGGTTCAGGTAGCATTATGCCTGTACGAAAAGGTGCTTTTCTCGGACATCCTGCTGGTTTGGTTTGGACCAATATGCCTAATTCTCCGTTGAAAGTTACACAGGATCAAATCTTTTCAAAAGTAAGTCCAAGGCTCGATACAGATAAAGATGGTAACCCTGTTAAGCCGCCCGATATTGTAAACGAAAAGTTTATGGCGGAGTATGAGATGAAGAAATACGTTCCCGAGTTGCAGCTACCTTCCGTTTGGTTGCCACATGGTATTTTAGGCGTTTCTAATTCCGAGATTGTAAAAATACCGGAAGGCAATTTTGGTCCTTTTGCAGGTCAGTTGTTAGTTGGCGACCAGGGACAAAGTATGATTGACCGGGTATTTATGGAAAAAGTGAATGGTGAATACCAGGGAGCATCATGGGCATTCAGAAGCGGATTTCAATCTGGTATCGTTCGTTTAGCATGGGCAAAGGATGGTTCTCTGATTGCTGGTGAAACCAATCGTGGCTGGGGATCGGCTGGTGAAGCTTCTGAAGGATTACAGCGTTTGGTATGGAATAAAAAGATACCCTTTGAAATGAGAGCAGTGAGAGCCATGCCCGATGGTTTTGAAATTGAATTTACAAAACCGGTTGATAAAAAAACTGCGGAAGATATTGCTTCTTATTCAATAGAAAGTTATATCTATAAATACCAGGCAGTATATGGAAGCCCTCCTGTAAATACAAAGAAATGCCCCATAACAGGGGTGAAAGTATCAGCTGACGGAATGAAGGCAAGGTTGATTGTAAATAATTTGCGTCGTTATTATATTCATACTATTAATCTACCCGGCATTCAGGACAAGGAAACTTCTTTTTCCCTTGTACATCCAACGGCTTATTATACTTTAAATAATATTCCGGAAGGAAGTAAACTTGCCATGAGTGAAGTAAGTACAAAAAATTCTGCTAAAGGACCTAATAAAACAAATCCGGCCAGTGCCACAGCAGGAACAGTTGGAGCAAAGCCGGGAGTGATAACTTATGCCACTATAAAAAATATATTGCAGAAAAATACTTGTCTCGCCTGTCATCATCCTACCAAACGACAAGTGGGCCCTTCATATACAGATGTAGCCAAACGAAAATATACAGTATCACAGATCATGGCCCTTATTCGCAACCCAAAAGCTGAACATTGGCCCGATTACGCAACGCCTATGCCGCCAATGCCGCAGGTTTCAACTGCAGATGCCCGAAGAATAGCGGAATACATAAAGAGTTTGGAAAAAAGATAAATAATGAAAAAAATAAAATGCTATTAAGGCTGAACAATTTTTTTTAATGTACTTTATTATGAGAAAATATATTTCTGGTTCATGTATTGAAAATTTTCAGCCTCGAATCAGCTATAAATTCTTTTACGCTAAACGTTGTAGCTTTTAACAAGGCAAATTCAATCGCCTGATCTTATGAACTTTTTTAAACGAATATTTACTGATTTAAAACTTTTAAACTTCATACAAAAATGAAAAGAATAGTTATTCTAACAACTTTATTCGCTGCAATTTCTCATTTGGCTCATTCCCAGGAAAAAGCTAAACCGCAAGAGACGGAATATTATTCTCCTGTGCCTGCTGTTGTCACACCAGGCGGCACTGTCAGTGATGCTCCTTCTGATGCGATCATTTTATTTGATGGCAAAAATCTGGATCAATGGGTGAATACAAATGACTCTACACCTGCTAAATGGGTACTCGCTGATAATGTAATGACCGTTAATAAAAGCACTGGCGATATTCAGACAAGAAGTTCTTTCACCGATTTCCAATTGCATATAGAGTATCGCATTCCAGCCAACATAACAGGTTCTGGTCAGGGTCGTGGCAATAGTGGTATTTTTCTTGCAGCACTTCCCTGGGGAGCCGGTGGATATGAACTACAGGTGTTGGATAACTATAAGAATACAACCTATGTAAACGGGCAGGTGGGTAGTATGTACAAGCAGGCTGTTCCATTGGCAAATGCTTGCAAGAAACCCGGCGAATGGCAAACCTACGATGTAGTTTGGACTGCTCCCAAATTCGGCAAGGAAGGAATTTTGAAATCTCTTGCCCGTGTTACCGTTTTTCATAATGGTGTACTTGTACAGAACAATACTACTTTATTAGGAGATACACCGTACATAGGACAACCCTCCTATCGTGTCCATGGTCCGGCACCTATTAAACTACAGGCCCACGGCGATAAAAGCGAGCCGATCAGTTACAGGAACATTTGGCTACGAACTTTGTGATGATGAAGGAGTTATGTTTTTAGAAACAGTTACTATAAAAGCCGACTAAAGAACTGTACAAATGAACGATATTGATTCGAAAAAGGTTTTGTTGATGGGTATATAAAAGCTCTTCGCTATTATTTTCTAACAATATAATTCTGAAAAATTCAATTTGCATTTTTCTGGCTTACGATATTGGCTGTTTACTTTTATTTTGCTGTATGGATGCACACAAAAAAGAAATACACTGTTTTCTTCTTTACCCCCGGGAAAAACTGGAATAGATTTTATAAACCGAATAACTGACACCGATTCACTTAATATTCTTGATTATCTCTATTATTATAATGGGGGCGGTGTTGCGATCGCTGATTTTAATAGCGATGGACTTGCAGATATCTATTTTACTTCCAACCGGGAAAGCAATAAACTTTACCTGAATAAAGGGAATTTTAGTTTTGAAGATATTACGCATAAAGCAGGTGTTGAAGGAAAGGGCAACTGGAAAACCGGCGTAACTATTGCTGATGTAAACGGAGATGGATTGTTAGATATTTATGTATGTGAAGTAGGCAAGTACAAAAATTTTCACGGACGTAATGAACTTTTCATCAATAATGGCAACCTGACCTTTACTGAAAAGGCACAGGATTATGGATTGGATGCAGAGGGTTTTAACACTCAATCCGTATTTTTTGATTATGACCATGATGGTGATCTTGATATGTTTTTAGTGAACCATTCGGTGCATTCCCCCGACACATATGTTAAAGCTGATGCAAGACTTATAAATAATGATGTAAGTGGCGATAAATTGTTTCGTAATGACGGCAATCGTTTTACTGATGTTACCCAACAGGCGCATATTTACAGCAGCATAATTGGTTATGGACTGAACGTTGCCGTCGCCGATCTGGATAATGACGGATGGGATGATATTTATGTAAGCAATGATTTTCATGAGAATGATTATTATTATATCAACCAGCAGGATGGCACTTTCAGGGAAATGAATGCTGAAGTATTTGGTCATGAGAGCCGCTTCTCTATGGGGAGCGATATTGCAGACATCAACAATGATGGCTGGCTGGATATCATCACTCTTGATATGTTGCCTGCTGATGAAAAAGTGTTAAAGTCATCGGCAGGTGATGATTCGCCGGAAATTTTCAACTATAAATTAAGCTACGGTTATTACTATCAGTATGCACGGAATTGCTTACAATTAAACACAGGAAAGGGGAAAAGATACAGTGATATAGCGTTGTATGCCGGCATAGCGGCTACTGACTGGAGTTGGGGTCCATTGATTGCAGACTATGATAATGATGGCATTAAAGATTTGTTTGTAACCAACGGTATATTACGCAGACCCAATGATCTTGATTATATAAAATATGCATCTGGCTCAGGAATTAACGAAGCGCTACATGACAGAAATGTATCTGATCTGGACATAATAAAAAAATTGCCTGAAGGCAAAGTGCATAACTATATTTACAAAGGCACGGATAGTTTAAAATATTCAGACAAATCGATTGACTGGGGTATTGAAATCCCCAGCTGGTCAAATGGAGCAGCCTACGCAGACCTTGATAATGACGGGGACCTGGACCTTATAATAAATAACATCAACGAACCGGCTAGTGTGTACAGGAATAATGCAACAGAAAAAACAGGCAACCATTTTTTAGATGTGCAACTCAAAGGGATTGCTGCGAATAAATTTGGTATTGGCGCAAAAATTTTAGTAAAACAAAAAGAACAAATACAACTTGGCTATGTAAGCACTGCCAAAGGTTTTCAAAGCAGTTCATTACAATATGTACATTTTGGAATAAACAGTAACAATCTGATTGATACACTACAGGTAGTATGGCCGGATGGAAAGACTCAAACCATGGTCAACATAAAATCCGACCAACGTTTAACCATATCCTATAATCCAGATGAAAATTTTTCTTCTTTGTTATTACCATCAGGTAATATTACAAACAAAATGTTTGTTGATATTACGGATTCGGTTACCCTTTCTTACCAGCACCAGGAAAATGATTTCAATGATTTTAACCAACAGCCACTTATTCCGCATAAGATTTCAACACAAGGC
>CAMLEX010000396.1 GCA_946479055.1 uncultured Bacteroidota bacterium
ATTTTTGCCTTGTTCTCATAATAGTACTTTACCGCTGCAGTGATGTTCATTGCAGCTATTTGCCAACTCCTAATGGTGTGTGCCGACACTATACATTTCAGATAGGTACATCAACTTATGAAATCTGAAAAAAGAGTGTGCTGAGATTAACACCTAATAATCCCAATGATGTGTTTTAATTCTTGTTGTAAACAGCTTTAATTGTCCAATCATCCGTCACTGCGGCATCGGAAGTTTTTGTAATAGTTAGTCTGCCATCAGAAGAGAGCTCCCATGCTTCAGTATTGGTATATTCTACTTCGCCTGGTTTTTCTGCATAGCTGTAGATAATTAACAGTGTAAGTTTCTGTCCGTCTTTACTCCATGTGCCGGAGCTACTGATTGTTCTCTTTGAAGTTTTACCAATACGTGAGGCCTTCTTGCCATTCAAGGCGATTGTTTCCGTAGTAGTAATATCACCATTACCATCAACACTGACTTTTTCAAGCTTTATAGAATCTTTGGTTTGTGTAACCTTTATCTCCTTTGGCATTGCATTGGAATATTGCTTTCCTGAAATCATTTCAAGCTCGGGATTATCCCAATTACCGCTGAAATTACTTTGCTGAGCGCTTGTGAAACCCGCTGTTAACAGAAGGATGATAGCTAATAAATTCTTTTTCATCTGCATTTTTTTTTGTTTTGTGAGCTTGAAACTTATCAGGCAAAATTTCCACTGCTTTGTTATAGGTGAAAGCTTTATCCTGGACATTTCATTTGTTTTTATTTAATTGTAAAGGTTAGTTTTTGAACGTCATTAGAGTTTGGCCCGATCATTATTTCAAATCCACCTGGTTCCACTTCATACTTCATTCTTGCCGTCCAGAATTTCAGCATATCATCATTGATGTTAAATGCTACCGTTTTTGTTTCGCCGGCATTCAGGCTAATTTTCTGAAATCCTTTTAATTCTTTCACCGGTCTTGTTACGCTGCTGACTTTGTCGTAGATGTATAGTTGAACAATTTCTTCCCCGTTTACTTTGCCGGTATTAATTATGTCGACGGTAACAGCTCTATTGTTCAGTACAGGTTTGGAATAGCTGAATGTAGTATAACTTAGTCCATAGCCAAAAGGATACAAAGGAGTGTTTTTCATTGTCACATAATCATATGCACGGGAACTGGGTTTATAATTATAATACACCGGCAATTGACCCACACTTCTTGGAATACTGATAGTGAGTTTACCACTTGGGTTTACATCTCCAAAGAGAATATTAGCAAAAGCATTTCCGGCTTCTTCACCATTAAACCAGCCATCGATAATTGCGTTTGCATTTTCAGCAATATAATTGATAGCGTATGGCCTTGCATGTGATAAATAAACAATAACCGGTTTTCCGGTTTCGATCATTGCTTTCACCAGCTCATCTTGCTGACTTAATAAATCCAGTGTACTCATATCGCCCATTCTGTCTGTTCCCGCTTCTCTTGATACCTGTTCGTTCTCACCTACTGCTACAATGATGATATCGGATTGCTGTGCAACTTTAACTGCTTCAGCGATCTTGATTCTATTACTATCTGATTTGGGAAAAATGGCAGTATTGATGTACTGATAATTATTCATGCTGATAGTATCTCCATTAGTAGTGAGATCAACGCCTTTTGAATAAAGAATTTCAGCGGTGTTGCCAACTTTGTTTCTTATGCCTTCGAGTATAGAAACATTATGAGAAGGAATGCCTGAATAATCACCGAGATAGTTTACAGCGGCGCATGGACCAACAACTGCTATCTTTTTATACTTTCCTTTTTGTAATGGCAGAACGTTATTATTATTCTTCAACAACACCATTGATTTCTCTGCTGCCTCTCTTGCTAAAGATCTTCCCGCATTATTTGCTTTAAGCTGCTTTGCTTTATTAATATCAAAATCGCCTTGTTCAAATAGTCCCATTCTGAACTTGATAGCTAGTAAATAGGATACGGCTGCATTGAGTGATGCTTTGCTGATCTTGCCTTCGTTTACCAATCCAATTAATTGTTTATAGTTATTACCGAATGGAAGATCAATTGTTACACCTGCATCAAACGCTCTTTGGGCGGCGGCTTTTTCATTGAGTTCTACATGGTGTTTCTTCCACAACTGATCTATACCCCACCAGTCGGAAACAACAATGCCTTTATATTTCCATTCTTTTCTCAGTACATCATTCAACAACCATTTATTAGCATGTGCAGGAAAACCATCTACTTCGCAATATGCCGCCATGATACCGGCAGGATTTGCATGCTTAATACAAAGTCTGAATGATTCCATGTGCATCTCCCGTAATGTTCTTTCAGAATAATTAGCAGGAGCCTGATTGACGCCTCCTTCACTTTGTCCATGACCGGTGAAATGTTTCAGTGTTGCTGCAACATGATTGGGCATTACAGTTCCATCATCACTACCCTGGTAACCTTTTACGACTGCTGCGCCGAGTATGCCGCAGAGAAAAGGATCTTCTCCGTATGTTTCTCCCGTTCTTCCCCAGCGTGGATCACGGCAAATATCTACTACAGGAGCTAGTACCCAATGTGTGCCTTTTGCTGATGCTTCTGCAGCGATATAATTGTAAACTCTTTTAATGAGTGAAGTATCCCATGAACAGGCGATGGCGATGCTGGTAGAGAAGATGTCTGCACCGGGAGCTAATAATCCATGATGTGCTTCATCAATGAATAAAGTAGGAATGCCTAATCTCGTTTTTGATTTTAAATAATGCTGTAAGGCATTTCTCCTGGCAACAGTTTGTTCTGCTGTGGCATCAAAGTCAGGGTTCATCATTCCTATTCCGTTGCAGAATAAACTGTCCATTTTTGAACTGTTGTTCAGTACTGCATCGATAAGTTTTGGTACGCTCATATGAAAACTTCGCAGTTGAGCCACTTTTTCTTCTACGGTCATTCGCTTTAATAAATCAGCCGTTCTTTTTTCAACAGATAGTTTTGGGTTCTTGTAGTCCTGTGCATTGAGAGCGATGGTCACACTAAACAGGAAGAGAAATGAAATGGTTTTTTTCTTCATTGTGTTGTTATTCTTATTCGTTACCGCAAAGACGATAAAAATAATTCATCGGGATGTGGTGATTGGGAAAAATACACGAACTTGGTTTAATGGAAGATGAATGAAGTATAGGGATATTCGAATAAAAAGCTTGCTTGCATAGGAATGCGGCAAGGTCACTGATTCTGGGATCAGATGATGAAAAAATATGGATTTAAGCCTTCTGAATTTAATCAATTCATTTCTCTTTCTCTGAATGAGGCTAAAGCCATTTACGGGGGATTCTTCTACCCCTGGCTAAAGCCAGGGGCAATACAGAAAGACAATAATATCCCCTTCATCTCTTTGCATTGCCCCGGCCTTTAGGCCGGGGTTACTCATCAACACTATCCCACCTCCTCAAAACCATCATCCCTCCATCCTGGCGACCGGGAAGCTAAACACAACAGACGTCATATTTCCTCCATGTAGCATGATATTCAAACCTCCGCCCATTCTTTCCGCCAGCAAATTCACCTCCTGCAATTCGTTGGCCATCGCATAGCTGTTAATACTGCCCGATTCAAGGATCTCCAGTACCGTCAATTGCCCCAGCTTCCTTGCAGTCAGCCGGATGGATGCATTCTTTACATGATTAACGATCGCAGACAATATGCGATAAATTACAGGCGAAATAGATTGGGGATGATGATCAATGGACAGATCATGCGGAACATCATTCACAAAGAAGCTCTGGTTATGTTCTGCCCTGGGCACAAAGAGCCCGGTCAGTCGTTCGATAAGCAGGTTCAGGTTTTCCATGGATATTTATTTTTACAGATAACATTACTTGATCAGGCGCGGATGGATACATTCGGAAATGGAACTGTGATCAGAGAGAACTATAAATTGCCGTGAGGAAGAATGGCCAAGCTATCAGGATTAATCTGCAATGTCTAAAACCGATTTACAATTGCCACGTATATATAAGACAACTGAGCGTTTGATCAGGACTATCATGTTAATAACTTAATCTGTTGGTGTTTGCTCTGCTGCATGGCTTGCTCGCCACAGGCAACCATGGCTTGCTGCATTTGTGAAGAGGGCAATTGTTGTAACCACCTTCAAATCCCTGTTTAGATTAAGTTTGAAGTTTTGTGATTATTACTGGTTGGAAATCGGTTGCCTGGTTTTGAAAAGTCGAAGTCTTTGGAGATTCGCTTGTGTTATTGCTCACAAAAAGCCGACTCCCCAGGTTTTACAAAGTCTGGAAACCTTACAGAGTGAAACTTACTCCCCTCTGCTGTTCTTGTAGCTAAATGCCTGCATGGCAATAGGAAATTTATTTTGTAAGGAACCTTTTTATAGCATTGAAAAAAATCACCAATTCACCCGCCCTTTTTACGACGTAGTTATTTGCAATTTGTATCTGCAAATCTCTCAGGCGTTCAATATCGTCTTTATCGAAGTAGGATACAGTGACCCTGGCTGATTGCATTTCTCTTTTTTCCCTTTCTTTTTTGGGAATTTTAGCCGAGAGTACTTTTTTATAAACTATATGATCATCACTTTCGCTCCACACTTCAAACCCAATGTTCTTCTCCTGGGGATTATTCATGTCCGTTTTCCTTTTGTTTATTACGCAATATAATTAAATCATAGATACCATCAGCGACGCCTGAGACAAGCGGCACATCATATTTTTCATCGAAGGCATTCTTTGTGTCGCTGTCTACGCATAAGAAGCCGACACAGGCATGGTTTTTAACTCCCGGATCATTCATGAAGGGAACCAGAGGGTAGACAATTTCGCTTTCATACGGAAGATTGCCGTTGACATAGGCATCCTTGCTTGTACTATCATAATCACCTTCGGCGCTTACATGATTATTCAAGTAGTAAGATTTGCTCTTTCCTCCCTTTAAGAGGCCATTGACGACTTTATTGTAAGCGGTGTTGCCGATAATAGTATGGTTGATGTCATTGTAGGCTTTGGTGTCCCGGACTATGGTAGCTACGGAATCGCGGCAGAGATTAATGACCTGCGTGTGCTCCTGTACATTACCCTTGATGGGAACTTTGATAGATACGGAACATTTAAAGCCATTGATTTTCTCAAAAATACTCTTAAGGTTGTTGCAAAACAGTGTCATGACTTCCATGAACTCTTTATCCTCTATCTTATCACGCTTACGAACCTGGTGAACTTTTGAGAATGAATCGCGTAGAACTATGATGGCATTTCCGTAGGCTGATTCCTTG
>CAMLEX010000397.1 GCA_946479055.1 uncultured Bacteroidota bacterium
CACACGTCCTGACATACCTTCTCCTACTTTAATAGAAGCGATCTGGCCCGTACGGCGAACTTTTGCACCTTCTTTTACATCACCGCTTTCACCCATCAATACCACACCCACATTATCTTCTTCAAGGTTAAGCGCAATGGCACGAACGCCATTTTCAAACTCAACGAGTTCTCCATACCGAACATTACCCAAACCATATACACGTGCAATACCATCACCTATTTGTAATACATTGCCCACTTCTTCCAGGTCAGCGCTGGCGTTAAAATTGCTCAACTGCTGGCGCAGTATGGCACTTATTTCATCCGGTTTAATATCAGCCATATTACTTGTTTATTATTTGTATTATATTTTTGTTTCCAAGCTTTCTGTTCTCTACTCATCGTCTGTTGCCCGTCCGAATGGCTCAGCCGGGCGGACGTCGCACTCTTGTACTTTCTGTAATTCTATTCACCCCTGCCCATTCGCTATCTTATCTTATAAATAAAGTCATTGTTCTCAAATTGTCTTGCAATAGCTTTTAAATCGTACGCAATACTGGCATCTACCAATTTATCGCCTAACTGCAACACAAATCCGCCGATGATATCTTCATCTACCATCTCATCTAATTCAATATTATTATACCCGCTTGTTTTTTTAACCTGGTCTATGATTCTTTGTTTTACAGCGTCACCAACCGGAACAGCTGTAGTCAATTTTACCGTATGAATATTTTTATGCTCTTTATATTGACTGATAAAGGCGGTGATGATCTCCGGCAAATTACTTTCCCGGCCCTTTTTTATCAGTAAAGAATTAAAAGCAGATGTCAATTCAGTTATTCTGCCCGCTGTTACAGCTTCAACAATCTTTCTCTTTATATCTCCTTTAACGACAGGGCTACCCAACAGATTAACAAAATCACGATTGCCGCTACATATCTGTTGCAACACCTGCATATCAGCAAATACCTGTTCCAGCTGACCCCTTTCTACAGCAAGGTCAAGGAGTGATTTGGCATAACGGGTTGCTAAACGTGGATTTGGCATACTCTTGTTTCTGGTTTCTTGTTCCGGATTGGAAACAAGCGACTAGCAACCAGCAACTAGTTTAATTTTACTTCTTCAACCAAGCCTTTTATATGAGCTTCCTGAGATTCTTTGGTGCCTAATTCTTTTCTCAGTACTTTTTCACTTATTTCAATCACCATTTTTCCTACCTGGTTTTTGACTTCAGTTATAGCAGCCATCTTTTGCGTATTGATGACAGCCTGTGCTTCAACAATAATTTTACTGGCTTCAATTTTAGCCTGGTCTTTGGCTTCATTGATTATTTTATCTTTTATCTCTCTTGCCTCTTTCAACATCTGAGCTCGTTCTTCACGGGCGGCAGCCAATAAAGCTTCATTCTCATTTTTCAGCTGTGCCATTTCAGCCCTGACCCTTTCTGCCGTAGCTAACGAGTTGGTGATGCCTTCTTCACGTTCACGCATGCCTTTGATAATAGCCGGCCATGCCAGTTTCTTTAAAATAAAAAATACGATCAGGAACGCAAGAAAGGTCCAGACGATCAAACCAAATTCGGGAGTAAGAAGTTTCATATTCTAATTTGAAAATTTGAAAATTAGTAATTTGAAAATGCGCATGAAAATTTGAAATTCTTCATTTTCAAATTAACTGCATCCTCCGCCCTGTGCATTGGATGCAGTAATTTTTTTTTGACAAGGTATAATTATAATACCATTGCCAGGAATCCCACGATGATCGCAAACAGCGCAGCACCTTCTACCAGGGCTGCAACCAGGATCATGCTGGAACGGATGTCATTGGCAGCTTCCGGCTGGCGTGCAATTCCTTCTACAGCGCCTTTACCGATAGAGCCGATACCGATACCTGCACCAATAGCAGCCAATCCGGCACCGATAGCACCACCTGCATTCGCCCAGGGTACTTCACTCAATAAAGTAAACACAGTCATTAAATCCATGATTCTAGATTTTATAATTAAAAAAACAAATCCTATCCTATTACCGGGTCATCATAACCTGCGGTAGTGTGCTTATCCTGCTCATGACCATGATCATCACCATGATGAGATTCTTCAATTGCCTGACCAATAAATACCGACGTCAGCATTGTAAAAATGAATGCCTGTAAAAAGGCTACTAATACCTCGATCAGGTAAATAAACACGGTAAAGGCTATAGATAGCGGCGAAGCGGCCCAGCCTCCGATCGGGCTCAATTCTCCAAAAATGAATATCAGCGATATCAAACAAATGATGATAATATGACCAGCCAGCATATTGGCAAACAACCTGATAATAAGAGCAAAAGGCTTGATGAAAATACCCAGGAACTCTACTGGTACCAGGATGAATTTTACACCCGTCGGTACACCCGGTGGGTTAAAAATATGTTTCCAATAATGACTATTCGCATTGAAAAGTATTACTACAAAAGAAATAAGACCCATTATCATTGTAAAGGCGATATTGCCTGTTACATTGGCTGAACCGGGAATCAACCCAAATATGTTATTGATAAGAATAAAAAAGAAAATAGTAAGGAGATAGGGTAAATACTTTTCATATTTATGTCCCAGGTTGGGTTTTGCTACTTCCTCCCTTATAAAAACGATAATGGGCTCCATGAAACTTTGTGAACCCTTAGGAGCAGAAGTAACACCCTGGCCAGATTTATAGCGTTTCGCTATGCTAAGCATGATCCAGGTAAAAATGGCCAACGCCAGTATCATTTGTACCACATTACGGGTAAGTGAGATATCGTACACCTTAGTGGTTTCATCAATGGTGACACCATCAGCCAAAACAGGTTTTATTTCTCCTTCTACCAGTCGATATCCTTTGTAAGCATCATGTCCATGATTCAATTTGGATGACATAAAGGCTGTAAATCCTCTTTGCGGAGAATAAAGAATAACAGGCAGGGGTAAAGTAACCGGATGATCTCCAATATCTAAAAAATGGAATTCATGTGCATTTAAAACGTGACCAAAAATGACTTCAGAAGCGTTGAATCCTTCTTTTTTCCCTTTGTCATGACTTTGTTCATGTTTTGCATGTCCCTGATCCGCACCTTCTTCGTGCTGGTGCTGATCCTGTGCAAAACCAGCAGCGGAAATCAGCAAAAAAAATATGCTGAAAGTCGCTACTGACAAGCATTTGAAGCGTTTTAAAAACATACGGTTCCTGAAATTTGGCGCAAAGATAAGGAGGAGGCAGATGAAAACAGAATCGGTGCATGGGAATTTGAGGAAAAACTTAATCCGCTTTTTTTCTCAGCTCGTCTTCCTGTAGTTTTTTAATTTTTTCAAGGTAAATGACATCGAGTTGGTCTTTAGGCCTGTTGACAGCCTTTTTATTGGCTATTAAATGGTTAATATGAAGAAAGGGAACTTTAAATCCTTCTATTTCAGCGATGGAAGCCATATTTAAGCATTCTGCAAAAGTATAACCTTCCAGTCCTTTCATGCCAATCAGCAAGTCCACCCGAAGACCGTTATTCAGCCGAAAATCTGTCCAACCTGGAACAATTTGCATTGTTTTCAACATATGATAATCACCCATACCTGATTTACGAAAGGCTGTTCGAAGGTTTTCCCTGTTCGCTTTAGTGTCATTAATCCAGATATCAATATC
Source organism: uncultured Bacteroidota bacterium (assembly GCA_946479055.1). Next base: position 3,643 of record CAMLEX010000397.1, read on the forward strand.
ATCTGTTGTACGTTGATAGCCGTTCAGATTAGTAGCTACTCCACCTACCATAATATAACTGACATGACATTGGTTCAGGTGTTTCCAAAAATTTATCAATTCCTCATCGAAGATATCCATCAGTCTTTATTATCGGGGAAAGAAGGCTTGTGGGTAATTTTCGCCTTTGACAGCATTCTGTTTAATTTCATCAGGCGGGTCATTATGAAAAATCTTTCTTCAGGTGTACGCAGTAATGCTTGTCTAAGCTGATCCATTTCTGCTTTTTCATAAAAGCTATCTGGTTCCTGCAGAAAGTTTTTTTGCAAGGCCAATTCTTCATCCTCCGTTAATTGGCTGTACTTTTTCATTACTGCAAAATACTAAATATTTTAGAGATTAAAGCGTTTTTACAGGGTGCTTTTCAAACTGCATTTCATGCAATTTGCTGTAAAAGCCACCATGCTTTAAAAGCTCTTCATGACTGCCCATTTCTTTGATTTCTCCTTTATCCAGAACAATAATCTTATCGGCTTTGCGGATAGTAGAAAGACGGTGTGCAATAACAATGGCTGTTCTTCCCTTTATCAATGTATCAATTGCATGCTGGATAAGCTGCTCACTTTCCGTGTCAACCGAGGATGTAGCTTCATCAAGAATAAGAATAGATGGATTATAAAGTAGTGCCCGGATAAAAGACAATAATTGTCTTTGTCCCATGGAAAGCGTTGCACCCCGTTCCATCACATTATAATCGTAACCGCCGGGTAAACGCATAATAAAATCGTGCATATCGATCAGCTTAGCTGCTTCAATTACTTTTTCCTTTGAAATTTCTGTATTTCGTAATGTAATATTTTCCATCACTGAACCAGAGAAAAGAAATACATCCTGCAAAACCACGCCAATATTCTTTCTTAAAAAATCAAGGTCATAGTTCTCAATATTCACATTATCGATCCGGATAGCGCCTTTTTGAATATGATACAAACGGTTTAATAAACTTATAATGGTTGTTTTACCACTCCCTGTATGACCAACAATAGCAATAGTTTCTCCAGGATTGATAGTAAAGCTGATATCCTTCAACACATAATTTTCTTTATTGTAAGCAAACCATACTTTATCCAATTCTACTTTTCCTTGTAACGAATGGCTGGGCTTATATGCAGATGAATGAGATTCAGGAATAAAATCATCGTTGTCTAAAACTTTAAATACCCGCTCACTGGCTACCACTCCCATTTGCAATACATTGAATTTGTCCGCCAATACACGCAAAGGCCGGAACAACAGATTTAAACAAAGAATAAACGAAATAACTGTTCCCTGCTGGCTTTGTTGCAAAGACAATGCTTCTTTGGCTGTCCACCACACTACAAGCCCGATCGATAAAGCCAGCACAATTTCAACCACAGGAAAAAAGACCGAATAAGCGAAAATGGCTTTGATGTTGGCATTACGATGCTGCCGGTTTATTTTTTTAAACTTTTCAAATTCCCTTTCTTCCGATGCAAAAGCCTGCACTACCTGCATACCGGTCAAATGTTCCTGTACAAATGCATTCAGGCTTGCTACTGCATTCCGAACCTTAAAAAAAGAG
>CAMLEX010000398.1 GCA_946479055.1 uncultured Bacteroidota bacterium
GCATTCCTGTATAAAAACACCTTACGTTCAAAAGGAGATACAGCTACACATTTTTTGCAAATAAAATGTAAGGGTGATAAAACAAACGTGGATGGAATAGGAGTATGGATAGATATTTATTATGACGGGGTAAAACACCAGGTGTATGAAAATACACCCTACCGGGGCTATTTATCTACCTATCAAAACATAGCCCATTTTGGATTAGGCAAAGCAACCCTGCTTGATTCGATAGTAATAAAATGGCCGGGGAATAAAAAGCAAACGCTTACAAAAGTTCCCGTGGATCAATTACTGAAAGTGAACATTGCTGATGCCAAAGAATCATGGTTCCCGCAGCCATATAAATTTAATGAGCAGCCATTATTCAAGGAAATAACTGTATCGTCCGGTATCAGCTATCTGCACAGGGATGAAGAGTTTATTGATTTTAATATTCAAACCACGTTGCCACACAAGTTGTCAGAATACAGTCCGGCATTGGCGGCAGGCGATGTTGATGGCAATGGCTTTGATGATTTAGTTGTAGGCGGCAATACTTTCAAGCCACCAACCCTTTTTTTGCAGCAGCCCAATGAGAAATTTATACAAAAACAATTTTTGGCGACGGGAGACGAGATCAGTAAAAACTCAAAGGATGAAGGCATTTTGCTGTTCGACGCTGATGGTGATGGTGACCTGGACGTGTATGCAGCAAGCGGAGGATATAAATACGATCACAACAAGGTCAACTACCAGGATGTATTATATACAAATGATGGCAAAGGAAATTATACAAAGGCCGAAGGTGCATTGCCTGTAAATTATACCAGCAAACTCTGCGTCAGGGCATCTGATTTTAATAAAGACGGAAAGCTGGATTTATTTATGTCGGGCCGTGTTGATCCATGGAATTATCCAAAACCTGTAAGCAGTTTTATTTTTAGAAATGACACCAAAAACAACATTGTTAAATTCACTGACGTGACGGATGAAGTAGCTCCTGAATTAAAAAACATCGGGATGGTTTGTGATGCGCTGTTTACCGATTTTGATGGGGATGCGCAAACTGACTTATTATTGACAGGTGAATGGATGCCGGTAACATTTTTAAAAAATGTAAATGGAAAATTTAAAAATGTCAGCTCCGGTTCGGGAATTGATGATAAGCACGGATGGTGGAATTCAATTGTAGCGGGAGATTTCCGGCATACGGGCAGAACCGATTATATTGTTGGGAATATTGGATTGAATACCATTTACCAGGTAAACGATCAATATCCCGTATACTGCACATCAAATGATTTTAGTGGCAATGGCAGCTATCAGGCTATTATTTCACTCTATCTTAAAGATCAGAAAGGGCAATTAAAAGAATTTCCAGCCAATGGAAGAGACGCTATTATCGATCGTCTGCCCGCTTTGAAAAAGCAGTTTGACAATTATAATAAATTTGCTATTGCCACGATGGGTGAAATATTTCCATCCGATAAGATGAAAGGGGCTATTCGTTTAGAGGCAAATATGCTTCAGTCATGTTTCATTCAAAATGACGGAAACGGTAAATTTACAATCATGCCACTGCCGCAAGCTGCACAAATTTCTGTGTTGAATGGAATGATCGCAGATGATTTTGATGGAGATGGAAATTTAGATGTTGTGATAAATGGGAATGATTATTCAACCGAAGTTTCCATTGGCCGCTACGATGCCTTGAATGGATTATTATTAAAAGGAAATGGTAAAGGCGGATTTACCCCGCTTTCCATTTTGCAAAGTGGCATTTATATTCCTGGTAATGGGAGAGCGTTGGTTAAGTTGCAATCGGCTAAAGAAGGTTACCTGGTGGCTGCCAGCCAGTACATGGATTCATTAAGGGTTTTTGAATTAAGAAGAAAAACGAATGGCATTCAGATTAAACCTGACGATATATACGCACTTATTAAATACACCAGTGGTGCTACTGAAAAAAGAGAATTTTATTATGGCACTTCATTTTTATCTCAGTCTGCAAGGTTTCTTACTATTGATGAAAATGTATCGTCGGTTCTGATTACTGGTAGTACGGGAAAAATAAGAAAGATTTCTTTCAATTAAAAAAGTAGAATGTTTACTTAGGGTATAATGCAACGTAAGTATATTTTCAAAAGAGTAATTAGCTTTTCACCATAAATAGGAAAACAACACGTCTTTATTGACAAGCTTAAAAGACAATTGATTTTTTGTGTGGCTTACTTTCAGGTAATGTAAAAGTCTTATTGGCCAGCAAAAGAATTAATTTCCCTTACTGTCAGGTATGTAAATCTTCTAATTTGTCTGTCAACTTTATTAATGGTTTCTCTGGTACTGCACAAACAAAAACCATCATCTATTAGCAATTAAAACCCTTAGATCCTTATCATCCTTCAGATCGCAATATCTCTTTGCAGTAGGATCCTTCAAAGACTAGAATCAAATAAAGTGGAGAACGTAAATTTTCTATAGTAAGCCGTAATTTCTGTTGCATGATTTTTTAGTAAAAAATCGTCAAAAAAATTACGCTCTGATTATGTTTGTACATTACCTTTATGCGCTAGCTATTAAAATTTACTTTGTAAGATTCGTCTCTCAGGATTTGTCCTCTCCAAAACGGAAACAAGCCACCACAAGGATTTTCAAACACTACTGATTAGTAAAAAATTAAAAAGTTCTGGCAGTAATTTTTATTGCTGTCTGTAGTAATATATCCTTTGCTTCTTAAAGACCATCATTCCATAATCTTTATCAAAACCCTTTGAGGCTTTTTATTTAAACTGGATGGAATTATTTATTTGTAAAATGTTTGAAGTAACAACTCATGAAGTTGATGAGGTTTGATATACTACAATACGCTTTCGATAACACCCCACGAAACACCTCATTCTAAGACCGGAAATTATTTCTTATTTAAGGAATTCTCTTTTTTGTTTAGCCTCATGTGGTTATCCTGAAATGGCAATGAATTCATTTCATTGGCATGATTAGTTGTTGTCGTATGATGCAGAACAGCGACATTAAATAAAAAAGTATGCGACAGGATCGCCGAAAACTGATTTAGAGTAGGCAAAAGTTAAACCTCAATCGTATGGCTAAACAAGATTTCCAAACCGTAAAGGATGCTATTGCCTCTGAAGGTCACAGCTGGCACGCATCTCCCACTTTTTTATCCCAATTGTCTGACGAAGAAGGACAGAAATACCTGGGATACACACCGGGTGGCGATGAACTTTCATTAGAAGCAAGAGAAAGAAGCAGTGTTGAAAAATATGCTGCCTTTCTTTCTACAAGCCCCGATACCAGTGCATTTGCAGCTCCGGCTGCTATCGACTGGCGAAACATAAGCGGGCAGAATTTTGTAACACCCATTAAAAACCAGGGTGGCTGTGGCTCTTGCGTTGCTTTTGGCGCAGTAGCTGCGGTAGAAAGCAAGGTCAAAATTTTGCGTGGTGCTTCTTATGCTATTGATCTTTCCGAAGCACATTTGTTTTATTGCATTGCCCGTGCTCAGGGCAGAACTTGCGGTGGTAGCTCAGGCGGTTGGTGGCCCGAGCCGTCCGAAATTGGTTTCCGCGATATCGGCGTTTGCGATGAAGCCTGTTATCCTTATACAGCCGGCGATCAGAATTGCACCAACCGGTGTTCCGACTGGCAGAACAGGGTAATAAGAACAACAGGATATACAAAAGTAGGTGGCGTTCAGGCTACCAGGGATTGGGTTGCCGGCAATGGTCCCGTGCAGGCCTGCTTTACTGTTTATAGTGATTTTTATAATTACTATTCCAGCGGCGTTTATCGCAAAACTGCTAACGCTACCGTTGTTGGTGGTCACTGTGTTTGTATCATCGGTTATGATGACAACCTGCAATGCTGGATATGTAAAAATAGCTGGGGCACGGCCTGGGGCGAATCCGGTTATTTTAGAATTGGCTATGGCCAATGCGGTATAGATGCCGAATCATTTGGTATCAATGGAATACTGAATACCCGTTGGATCCGTGGAAAAAAAGTTGTTGGACTATGGGCCAATGCACAGGATAAAAATGCCTGGGCTTACCTGAGTGGCGAAGGCTGGCAAAAAATCAGTAATAATAATGATGATGGCTTTATTAATTCCGTTCGGCAATTAACCGCAGCAAAAGCCACCAATGCCAATGTGGATGTACATGTTGACAATGGTCTTATAGACACTATTTACGTATTTTAAATTCACTAAAAATGAGTAAAAAAATGAAAACACCCGAAAAAACACCCCCGTCAGGAATAACTACCACAAACGGTAGCAGCGATACCAATGCACCAACTATTAATGTATCATCACAGGCGGCTTTTACATCGCTTGAGTCAACAACGAATGCTCCACAGTTAAGCCCACCAGAAGTAAAGGAAGGAGTAACTGCATACGAAGCTGCCGTATGGAATACTGATAAAAGAGTAAATGCATTGTATTCAACTTTACATGCACGCAATTCCTGGATGAGTATTGCCGGCATTGGATGGAAGAAACTGGCAACCGGTAGTGATTCAACCTGCGAAGCTATGACCCAACTGGCTGCGCATTGCAGGGAAAAAAATTGCAGGATAGATTTTTCGGAAGAAAATGGGTTGGTTAACGAAATCTATGTTTGGTAAACCATTTGATTTACCGGGAGCTTTTTAATAAAAGCTCCCGGTAATTTTTAAAAAACCTACACTGTTTTAAAACAAGTCGTATGCATCATAAAATATCAGCGGACAGCAACAGCAGTATTGCTGCGCATAAAGGTGATACCATAGAAATACAGCTGGAAGAAACACCAACAACCGGATATTCCTGGGAGGTAGACAGTATGAACAGCAATATTTTTGAACTTCAGTCCAGTGATTATAAACTGAGTGATGAAGCAGGAATTGGTGGTGGCGGAATGCGGACAATGTTATTCCTCGTAAAAAATTCAGGTAATGGAAATATTAAATTGAAAAATTTCCAACGATGGAGCGGGGATATTTATAAACAATTTGAAATAAATGTTGATGCGCAATAGGATCGTTTCTTCCTGCCATCAATCTTATTGCTTTAATTGTTACTTAATCGTTAGCCGCCAGTTAAACATGGTATCCGTTTCTCCCATTTGATGAAATCATTTTGGAGGAAATAGATTATTATTCGGTGTTTTCATCATCTTCCCCACGGATAGTGTAAATAGCAATGGCTCCACCTCCTGCACCCCACCCACCCAAAAATGGTC
>CAMLEX010000399.1 GCA_946479055.1 uncultured Bacteroidota bacterium
ATGAATCATGGCAGAAACGATGGCGGCTATGCTGATGTGCTGGATGTTGTAGGATATAATTATGGAGACAAAGGATTGGTCTATGTAAAGGATTATGAAAATCATCCGAAGAGAGTTGTGTTTTGTACTGAATCAACAAGTTTTGTTTCAACACGTGGAGAGTATGAGAACAATTGGGGAAAAGGCTATGTATCCAACCTTACCAAATGGCAGCCCGATTGGGGACCTTTTCCGGGTGAAGATTGGGCAGATATCGTGAAATATCCTTTCCTTGGCGGTACTTTCGTCTGGACAGGATTCGACTACAGGGGTGAGCCAACTCCTTTCCAGTGGCCATGTGTCACATCACATTTCGGATTTATGGATATATGTGGTTTCCCGAAAGACGGATATTATGCATATAAAGCAGCATGGTCCAATACACCAGTTGTTCATATTTTTCCTCATTGGAATTGGCCCGGTAAAGAAGGGGATAGCATCCAGGTACACAGTTACACCAATTGTGAAGAAGTGGAGTTGTTCCTCAATGGTAAAAGTGTAGGAAAGCAAAAAGCAATTCCATATACTAAATTGATTTGGCCGCTAATATACAAACCTGGTAAACTGGAAGCAAGGGGTTACAAAGCAGGAAAACTGGTTACAAAAGATATTGTAGAAACAACCACGGCGCCTGCACAGGTATCATTGAACAGTGATTGTGATATGCTAAAAGCTGAAGGCTGCGATGTTGCTGTTATCAGGGTAGCTATCAAAGATGCCAAAGGCAGGGTAGTACCAACTGCCAATAATCTCGTGAAATTTTCAATCGAAGGTCCTGGAAAAATAATTGGTACGGGCAATGGCGACCCGGGCAGTCACGAGCCGGACAAAGCCAGCCAGCGTAAGGCTTTCAATGGATATTGCTTAGTGCTGGTTCAATCAGATAAAAAAGCAGGCGAAATCAGATTAAAGGCTTCATCGGATACATTAGAAAGCAAGGAAATACTCATAAAAATTAAAGAATAAAATGATTCAGATTAATTTATCTAACCGCAACAATTTTTTTTATACCAAAGTATTAATAGTAATTTTTTTGCTGTTGGCTGATGGTATTTCAGGTTATGCACAGAATCAAAAGCCATCAGGCAACGATACATCTGGTGTTCGCAGGGGTGGCTTTGGCAGACCAATTACGCTGGGGCCTGATGACAAACCTGCCTTTGACAATCCACCTGCGGGGTTTAGGGACAAGCGTGAAAATATTGCGCACGGTACTATTGCTGCTGTTCAGTATGACTCCAAAACGCTTTCCACACGTCGGGAGATGCTGGTTTATACACCTCCCGGTTATTCACCCAACCGAAAGTACCCGGTTATTTATTTACTGCATGGTCTCAATTCCGGTGCAGGTCAATGGCCATACTGGGTGCGTGCTGATCATGTCATCGACAACCTGCTGGCCGACGGTAAAATCGGACCTGTGATTATGGTTTTTCCTAATTGTAATACAAACATAACTGTGTCCAATCCCAAACCTGATGAACAGGAAGAGCGAAAAGGCGGATTTAAAGGTTACGGCAAGTCTTTCGAAGACGATTTGCTCAACGATATCATCCCTTATATCGAATCTCACTATTCGGTTTACACCGACCGCAAACATCGTGCACTCGCTGGGTTGTCCATGGGCGGTGGTCAATCCCTGAATATCGGCCTTTCGCATATCAATACTTTTGCTTATGTCGGTGGATTTTCGTCAGCCCCGAATACCAATGAATTCGGCGGACTTTCTGACAGCAAACTGTTGCCGGATTTGACGGCAGCCAGAAAGCAGCTCAAAGTACTATGGCTTGGCTGTGGCAACAAGGATGGACTGATCGGTGTTAGCCAAAAGGTACACCAGCACCTCAAAGAACAAGGGGTGCCGCATGTATGGCATGTGGATGGTAATGCTCACGATGATACCGAGTGGGCCAATAATCTGTATCTTTTTGTACAGCATATTTTCAGAAAAGCGTAATATATAATAGAAGAAATGAATAGGATTCAAAAAATGCTTTTTGCAACGGCCTTTTGCTGGCCGATAGGACTGTTTTCACAAACAAACATTTACGTTTCTCCCAAAGGCAATGATGCCAACAGGGGAACACAGATCAAACCATTTGCATCCATTGGAAAGGCGATGGCAGCAGTGCGTAAAACATCCGGGCCGGTAGTGATATATCTTTTACAAGGAACTTATTATTTAAAGAAGTCGATAGTTTTCACATCCGAAGATTCCCGGAAAAAAAACGAACCACTTACAATAACAAATTTTAAAAACCAGGAAGTCATTATTAATGGAGGCGTTCCTTTAAATCTGCAATGGGAAAAATATAAAAATGGAATCTGGAAAGCTAGTGTAAAACCGGATCTCATTTTTGATGAATTGTTTGTCAATGGACAATTGCAACGGATGGCCCGTTACCCGAACTTCGATTCTACTGCACATTTTCTTGGAGGCACGGCAGCTGATGCTGTCAGCAAAGAAAGAGCTGCCGGATGGCAATCGCCTGCGGGTGGTTATGTACATGCTTTGCATCGTTCTGAATGGGGCGATTTTCATTATCTCATCACGGGGAAAAATGACCAAAACGAACTGGCGCTTGAAGGCGGCTGGCAAAACAATCGCCGGATGGGAATGCATGATAAACATCGTTTTGTTGAAAATATTTATGAAGAACTGGATACTGCAAACGAGTGGTTTTATGATAAGAAAACCAGTACGTTATACTATTATCCTCCCCAGGGGCTCAACATAACAACTGCAAAATTTGAAACTCCGCAGATTGCTCATTTGTTTGAATTTAAAGGCACCGAAAAAAATCCGGTAAGCAATATCAACATAGAAGGATTGACGCTTACGCAAACACTGCGAACGTTCATGCAGAATAAAGAGCCATTGCTTCGCAGCGACTGGACCATTTATCGTGGAGCTGCTGTGCTGTACGAAGGCGCTGTAAATTGTTCTCTTAAAAATTGCACACTTACCAACCTTGGTGGCAATGCTGTTTTCTTTAATAATTTCAATCGCAATTGTGAAGTATCAGGATGCCTGATTTCAAAAATAGGCGCCAGCGCAATATGCTTTGTTGGCGATCCAAATGCCGTTCGGTCACCAAGTTTCGAGTACAACCAATTTGTACCGCTGGCACAAATTGACCGCACCCCCGGCCCGAAAACAAATAATTACCCGGCAGAATGCAAAGTGTATGATAATCTGATGTTTGATTTAGGCCTGGTAGAAAAACAATCGGCGGGTGTTGAACTTTCCATGTGCCAGAGCATTACCGTTAGCCATAACAGCATTTACGATATTCCCCGTGCAGGCATAAACGTGAGTGAAGGAACCTGGGGTGGTCATATCATTGAGTACAATGATGTATTCAATACTGTAAACGAAAGTGGCGATCACGGATCGTTTAATTCGTGGGGACGTGACCGGTACTGGCACCCTGATAAAAATGTACTCGACACGATAGTTGAGAATCATTACGATATTACCATGCTTGATATAGTAAAACCAATTATTCTGCGCAACAACCGTATGCGTTGTGATCATGGCTGGGACATTGATCTGGATGACGGCTCCAGCAATTATATTATTTACAACAACCTTTGTTTGAATGGAGGAATAAAATTGCGTGAAGGTGTAAACCGTATTGTTGAAAACAATATCATGATCAATAATACCTTTCATCCGCATGTGTGGTTTAAAAACAGTAATGATGTGTTCAGGCATAATGTTGTTTCATCTTCGTATATGCCAATCCGTATTCCTGTTTGGGGAAAAGAAACTGATTACAATATCTTCCCTGATTCAGCATCGCTTAAAGCTGCATGGAGCAACGGAACAGATAAACATTCAGTGTGTGGTAATTTGGATTTTGTGGATCCAACAAATGGCGACTTTCGTTTGAAAAACGGATCCATTGCATTTACCGCGGGGTTTAAAAATTTTGCAATGGATAGCTTTGGCGTTCTTTCTCCGAAGTTGAAGTCATTGGCCAAAAAGCCACTATTGCCTTCGGTGATTGCGCTTGACAAGATAGAAGGAAACCCCGTGATTGATTTTATGGGAGCCAAAGTAAAAAACCTGGCTACGCTGGGCGAACGTTCGGCAACAGGTATGAATGATACAACAGGCGTGTTGGTTGTAGAAGTGAAACCCGGTTCTGCTGCTGCTAAATTTTTGCAGGCAAATGATGTGATCTTATTATTCAACAATAAAAAGGTGAGTAAACTGAGAGACTTACTTGAAGCACGAATGTCGGTGATAGGATCAAATACAGAAGTATTGATCTTTCGCAACCAGCAAGAGATAAAAAAATATGTTGAATTAAATGGAGAGAAATAAATTTAAAAAAACAACTATCAAAAACTTTATGACAAAATTTCGTTTCATGGGAATGCTGCTTTGCATCTGCATGATCAGCGCCTCGTATGCACAAATAAAAGCTCCCGCGCACTTCGGCCCTGTTCCCAATAAAAACCAAATGCGATGGCAGCAAATGGAGTATTATTCTTTTGTTCATTTTTCCCTGAATACCTGGACCGATCAATCATGGGGTTATGGCGATGAAGATGTCAAACTATTCAATCCCGGAAAATTAGATTGCCGCCAGTGGGCACGCATTTGCAAACAGGCAGGGATGAAGGGAGTTATCATAACAGCAAAGCACCACTGTGGTTTTTCCCTGTGGCCTTCAAAGTACACGGAGTACTCCGTAAAAAATGCTCCATGGAAGAATGGAAAAGGTGATGTGGTTCGTGAGATGGCGGATGCCTGTAAGGAATACGGTTTGAAATTAGGCATCTATCTCTCACCCTGGGATAGAAACCACCCAGACTACGGAAAGCCTGAATACATTACTTATTTCAGAAATCAACTCACCGAATTGCTAACCAACTACGGACCCATTTTCGAAGTATGGTTTGATGGTGCCAATGGTGGTTCAGGGTATTATGGCGGCGCCAATGAAACCCGTAAGATAGACGCCACTACTTATTACGACTGGAGCAATACCTACAAACTGATCAGAAAGCTGCAACCGAATATTGTTATTTGGAATGATGGTGGTGACAGGGCTGATCTTCGTTGGGTGGGAACAGAAGCAGGTTATGTTGGCGAAACAAACTGGAGTTTATTAAATGATAAAGGCGACGTTCCCTGGAATATGTTGCATTATGGTGTAGAGAATGGAA
>CAMLEX010000400.1 GCA_946479055.1 uncultured Bacteroidota bacterium
ATTTTACCGGAATAAACAATAATAAAATTTAAAAATGACAACACAACCCTTTATCAGCAGCCCCGGCCCGGAAAATTCAAGAGCTATTCCCGGCGCGGTTTTTAATTTTTTAGTTCGTGGAGAACAAACACGCAACAGCTTTTCGTTGGTAAAAATTGAAGTACAACATGGCAATGAACCACCTGTACACACACATAGCCGGAAGATGAGTTCTATTACATTCTTAATGGCCGCATGAAGTTTACCGTTGGTGAGCAAATCATCAACGCCAAAGCGGGTGACTGTGTGTATCTACCCATGAATATATCCCATGCATTTGAAGTAAAAGATGAAAAAGCTGAAGTACTGATGTGGATTAGTCCTGCAACAATGGATCAATGGTTTTGGGATAACAGCGAGCCTGCTCCGGATATGAAGCCACTACCCCTGAAACAAGGACCGCCACCTCAAGCCGTTATTGAACAGTTTGTAAAATCGCTAGGAGATTATGGAATTGTGATGCAGTAACAATTCAAGCAACTATCCAGGCACTTCGCACAGTAAATCAGCTTGTCAAACAGATAAGTATTTTTGGATAAGCTTATTCCTTATTACTTTACAGTAAAGTTCCGGTGTATGACTATTTTAATTATTGAAGATGAAGAGCTGGCGGTAAAACGCCTTAAGGGTATATTGAAAGAAGTAGCTCCCACTGCAATTGTAGTAGCCGATACGGATAGTATTGAATCTTCCGTAGAATGGCTTCAGAAAAATACGGCTCCCGATTTAATACTGATGGATATTGAACTGAACGATGGGCAAAGCTTTGAAATATTTGACCTGGTGGAAGTAAAGAGCACAGTGATATTTACCACTTCGTATGATGAGTATGCGATTAAGGCCTTTAAAGTAAACAGCGCCGATTATTTGTTAAAACCTATAGAAAAAGAAGACCTGGCAGCAGCGCTGAAAAAATATGAAGGTTTAAAAGAACATTATAACAGTAGCCATTCGATAGTAGAGCAATTGATAAAAGGGCTACAACAGTCCATGCATTCACGGGAGTACAGGAATCGATTTCTTGTGAAGCAAGGTTCAAAACTGATGAGTGTGAACGTTAGTGACATCGCCTATTTTTATACGGACGGACGGCTTAATTATTTTAAAACCAATGATAATAAAAAGTTTGTAATTGACTATAGCCTGGAAGAGCTGGACACGATGCTGGAACCGGGAACTTATTTCCGAATCAACCGCTCGTTTTCAGTATCGGTAACAAGTGTGGCAAAGATTGATGATTTTTTTGGACAACGACTGATCCTGGATCTGAAGCCTGCTATTGAAAAGGAAGTACTGGTAAGTCGGGAACGGGTTACTGATTTTAAAAAATGGATGGGCAAATAGCGGTAACATTTTAACAGTGCTTATTTATGTCAAATCAAACGGAGGAGCTAAAAAAATTCAGATGGTTATTTATTTTGTTGATTCCCATTTTTTCCATCAGTATTTGCTTCATCATGTATGGAAGCCGCTATCTGGGAGAATGGAGGGTGCTAGTGGCTGCAACACTGGTTACTTCTGCCATTACCTTTATCTTATCAGCAACGCATATAATGGTTGCTAATCTTATCCGGAAACGCATGGAAAAAGATGATAAGATTGAAAAAAGACTAATGATATCGGCTTTTATCTATTTTCCTATAACAGCTTTTTTTGTTACCATTATTTTCCTGGGCTATGATGCTATCGATTTTTTGGGTTATCAGTTTAATCTCAGCCAGTATAAATGGGGCTTATTTACCGGTATTATTTGCGATGTAATTGGTATGGCGATGAATGAAGGCATATATGGTTACAGCAAATGGAAGGAAAGCAAACTGGAAGCGGAGCAATTGAGTAAAGAAAAACTGCAGACACAATTAAATGGCTTATTACAACAGATAAATCCGCATTTCCTTTTCAACAGCCTCAATTCTTTGTCGGCACTCATCAATGAAGATCCTAAACAGGCTCAACTATTCTTGAGTGATATGAGCAAGGTGTATCGCTATCTTCTGCGTACCAACGAAAATGAACTGACAAGTCTCGCTACGGAGTTGCAGTTTATCAATTCCTATTTTCATATGCTTGAAACTCGTTTTGGCAGAGGGGTACAATTGGAAAAAAATATTGACGATCAGTACATGAACTGGTTGTTGCCGCCATTAACCCTGCAATTGTTGCTTGAAAATGCAGTGAAGCATAACAGTGTTGCCAAACAAAAACCGTTGACAATTGAAATTTTATCAGAACCCAGTAATAGGCTGGTCGTTCGCAATACCCTGCAGAAGAAAAGGATAAAAGTGGAAAGTACAAAACTGGGGCTTGCCAATATTGCTGAAAAGTATCGTCTGATCAATAAATCTTCTATCAGCATCACGGAGGATGAAAAATATTTTTCAGTTACAATTCCTTTGATTGCGCCAATAGTTCAATAGGAGAAAACAGTTCGCAGCTTTATGGGCTATTCCGGGGAGATTCATCTCTTCATGAAGTTTGCTTGCGAAATGAAGAATAAGATTAATTTAGTTTCTGTATCTTAACTGTATGAATTTTTTACTCCGCATTTTAATAACGGCCCTGGTGGCATTCGGGCTTGCCCATTTTTTAAACGGTATTCATGTCGATACTTTCTGGACGGCCCTGATCTTTGCATTAATATTGGCGGTATTGAATGTGTTCGTAAAACCTGTTTTGATAATTCTTACCCTTCCGTTAACCATCGTTACGCTTGGTTTATTTCTTTTTGTGGTGAATGCTCTCGTCGTTTTATTGGCCAGCCGTTTTGTACGTGGCTTTAGTATTGATAATTTTTGGTGGGGTTTGATCTTCGCATTACTGTTAGCTCTTATTACTTCAGTTATTTTCAAAGAAATGGATAAAGAGAAGAAAAAAGGAATTTTCTGATTGGCTTTTCTTGCAATAGGAATAAACATTTAGTGTCCGCATATTAATCATTGTCAAATGTTCATGCTTTAAAAAGCTTATTCTCCTGGTTTATTTATTCCAGGCAGGTTTAATATCAATTATAGGGGTTTGATCAATAACTTCCATTGCTGAAACCTTAATCAAACCATTATCTGAGATCGAAAGAACTTTCACTAAATGAATACCGATGGGATTGGGGCGATCCGGAGATCTTGTTGAGAACACACCGGTAAGCGGAGATTTGAGATTGTTCCGTGGTTTACATTTAATGACATTTCTGTCAGCCATATGTAACCAGGTTAATAATAAGATTTCCGAGCCTGGCTTTATATCCTGTGTACCTTCCCGAAACTCTGGAAAAATCTGCAGAACTGCTTCCGGTGCGTTTTCATTTTCCTGCAAAGGACATTCTTCAATTTTTTTTAGTTCTGAGTGGATTTTGCCAATAAATTTTATCGTTTGTTCCATGTGACTTCATTCATTTAAGTAAGCCCATTAATTTTGTCCTGGATGACTTGTTTTTCAGTCTGTGTTTTTGCTAAAGAATAAGCTTTTTGAAAATTGGTTTTTGCTTTCTTGTTATCCATGTTTGTATACAATTCACCAAGCAGCAAAAAATAGAAATGGTTGTCTTCCAGTTTTAGTTTTTCAGCCTCAACCAAAGCTGCTAGTTGCCCGTTCGCCTTGTATAAAGCATAGGTCCTGTTTAGGGCAACACCGGGAGAATAATTAATCATCAGGAGCTGATTATATAATTGTAAAATGTTCTCCCATTTTTCTTTGGTATCTTCTTTTATGCAATGCCAGGAAGCAATTCTTGCTTCTAAATGATACGAGCTTATTTCGTTTCCTTGTGCTGAAAGATCTAAAAAGTACCTTCCCTGATTTATTAACGCTGTATCCCATAATGCTTGATTCTGCTGTTCATATAAAACCAAAGAATTTCCGTTAGTTTGCCTGGCGCTAAAACGGGAAGCATGAAAACACATGAGTGCCATTAAGGCATTTGTTTTTGGAAGATTCGTTCTTTCATAATCAGTAAGCATGGCACCTAGGCGTAATGCTTCAAAACACAAATCTTTTTGTAAGATTTGATTTTGGGTTTTGGAATAATAGCCTTCGCTGAAAAGCAGGTAAATAATGTGTAAGACATTATCAAGACGATTAATTATTTCGGAATCGCCGGGCATTTCCATCTTCACCATTTCTGTTCTCAGTTTTTCCTTTGCCCTGAATAATCTTTTATTGATTGTTTCCTTATTCGTTAAAAATGCTTCGGCTATTTCATCAATTCCAAAACCGCAAAGAATACGCAATGCAAGACCAATTTGTGCTTCGCTTGCAATAAGTGGATTGCAAACTGCGAACATCATTTGTAACTGGCTGTCTTTGATATTGTCTTTTGAAAAATTCACCTCTAAAATCTCATTATCGGCTGTTTGTGCCGCTTTAAGTTCAGGAACAATTTTATCCTCAAAAATTTTATTTCTTCTAAAATGATACAGCGTTTTTTGTTTAGCTACTGCGTAAAGCCATGCAGTCGGATTTTGGGGAATGCCCTTCATGCCCCATGTTTCTGTTGCCTGCAAAAATGTTTCACTTATAATGTCTTCCGCTATTTCAATATGCTGCAGCCCAAAAAGTTTACTGATAACAGCAACCATTTTGGAAAATTCCTGCTGGAATAAATTTTTTAAAGAATCGTGTTCGTTTTCCATAATTTAAATTGCAAAAACCACTCTCATCATTGCGAGGCTATCGAAGCAACGAAAGTGGCTTTTGTTTTCTAACAATGAATTTATGTATATAGAGGCCGGATCTCAACACTGCCACCAGCATCCAGTGCAGGACAACCATGAGCTAATGTTGTAGCTTCATCCAAACTATCTGCTTTTACAATTATAAAACTACCTAACATCTCCCTGATCTCAACAAAAGGGCCATCAGTAATAACACCACCTGCTTTAAGCACCTTGCCTTCCATGGCAAGGCGGGAGCCATTGCTGGATAATTTTCCCTGCGCAGCTATGCCTCCAGCCCAGTCTGCCCATTTTTTACCAAGGGCCTGCATCTCTTCTTTTGGAGTGTTGCTGTAATCGTAACTCGGTTGCCGGAATATTAACATGAAGTCTTTCATTTTGTTTTTTGTTTAATTGTTATTGAAGCTATGAATTACACTAATTTTTTGTTACAGTTAAGCGTTAATTTTTTGCGCTGTATGTGAAGACGGTTGGTAAGTACCCACCTTAGGGCGGAAAGCAACGTTGATAC
>CAMLEX010000401.1 GCA_946479055.1 uncultured Bacteroidota bacterium
TTTATTAATGTCAGCATTCCTTTTTCTTTATCAAAAGAAAAAGCGGAGATCTCACCACCCTGACCATTCCTGGCATCTTCATGCACTGCATAAACATATTTTTCATCAGGCGAAACAGTAACAAAAGAAGGATTCGAGGTTTTAACATGACTTACTTCTTTGTAGCTGCCATCTTCACTGTTGAATTTATAAACATAAATACCTTCACTCTTTCCGCCGGTATAAGTACCTATAATCAGGTAGTTTTCTTTTGAGCTTTCCGGTAATAAAAGAAAAGGCAACGCAATAATTAGTATCAAATTTTTCATGTGTTCATTTTATTTATTTTTTGCCACCTGGAATTCGACGTAAAAAATTTCCTCGTTTTTGTTTAAATGACTCGAAATTTTTTATGTCTCATTTCATGTCTCTAAATTACGGTAACCGTTAACAATTCTTGTACATTTTCTTTAACAAATATGGATCAAATGACCAGGAATTTTAATTCATTTTAACAAGCAGGTTTTCAACCTTTCAAACTATGGCATAGTCTTATCAATAAGAATTTAAACAAGGACATAAAACTATTAGCCATGAAAAAATTTATTACCATCTCGTCATTTTTAATTTTAACAGTTGTGCTGCTGGCGGCTTGTTCCAAAAGAGGTTCCGATTATGGTTATGATGAAGATTATTGGTTGAGCAAGGAAAGAGGCGAAGTAGTGTACAGTGATTCTTATTGTCCCTATTATGTTGTAGAAACTTACAATGGTTATACGATCGTAAAGTCATCAAGCGGTTTTACACCTTATGAAGGAAGTATCATGTATGGAGATTTTAGCAGACGGGGCTACAGGGATATGTATAATCGTTCAGACGGTACTATCATCCGTGGTGAAGTTACAGACTACTGGTTAACCTATGGAGATGCCCAATACCTTGTTGATAATTTGTGTTATTAATAACGGGTAAGTTATAGCCTATGAAACTAAAATGCCCCGGGTATCCCAGGGCATTTTTTATTTTAATTTATTAAGTGCACTGACTATACGATCAAAGGTTTCTTTTTCAGAAAGCGGCTGCGGAATAAATTTTTCGCCGATCACTTTTTCATACAACTCAATATATCTTTTCGAAATGGTGTTTACCCATTCATCAGTCATTTCCGGAACAGTTTGTCCCTCTTTTCCCATGAAGTTATTAGCGATCAGCCATTCTCTTACAAATTCTTTACTTAACTGTTTTTGCCGTTCACCTTTTGCCTGTCTTTCTTCAAAGCCATCCGCATAAAAATAACGGGAACTATCAGGCGTATGAATTTCATCCATCAGGTAAATAGTATCACCTATTTTTCCAAATTCATATTTAGTATCTACTAATATCAAACCTTGCTTTGCCGCTATTTCTTTTCCTCTTTCGAATAATTGTACAGTGTATTCACTTAGTATTTTCCATTCTGCTGCTGTGGCAAGACCTTTTGCAATAATTTCATCAGGTGAAATATCTTCATCGTGTCCCTGTTCTGCTTTTGTTGATGGAGTTATAATTGGAGCAGGGAAATAATCATTTTCTTTCATCCCATTGGGCATAGTAGCGCCGCAAAGTTCCCGCTGGCCGCTTGCGTAAGTTCTCCAGGCATGACCTGTCAAATTTCCCCTTACTACCATTTCAATTTTAAAAGGCACACATTTTTTACCAATAGAAGCATTGGGTGCAGGCACAGTTTCAAGCCAGTTGGGACATATATCCTTTGTGGCTTTGAGCATATATGCAGCGATCTGGTTTAATACTTGTCCTTTAAAAGGGATAGGCCTTGGAAGTATAACATCAAATGCTGAAATACGATCGGAGGCAATCATTACCAGCCGATCATTGATTGTATATACGTCACGAACCTTGCCACTATAAAAAGCTGTCTGATTTGGAAAAGAAAATGGAATCATAAACGAAATTAAGAAGGCGCAAAAATACACACAATAATGAGAGCGTTAAGATTTCAACAACTTGTTCTTTATGTATAAATTAAATTTTTGGGTAAACAGTACAATGCTTATTTTACCCCCTATTAAAAACTAAAATTGCCCTATATGAGGAAAAACTGCCGCTTTACGCTTGCTTTGCTGGTAGTGATATTTTTTACTTTTGCTGGCTTTGCTCAAACTGTTGTCATCTCCGGTACTGTACGCAATAGTATAACCAAAGATCCTGTACCTTCTGTTTCTGTAATTGTAAAAGGAAGTTCATCCGGTACTTTCACGAATGAAAATGGTGTTTTTAAATTAACGGTTGACAAAACACCTGTTGTATTAGTGTTTAGTTCTGTAGGATATGAAACACAGGAACTAACTGCCAATAGCGCAAGTGCAGATCTTGCAATTGATTTCATTCCTGCTTCATCACTCGGACAGGAAGTAGTGGTTTCCGCTTCGCGTTTGCCGGAAAGAATACTTGAATCCCCGGTGTCTATAGAACGAGTAAGTGCTGCTACGATCCGATCGGCGCCGGCTTCTTCATATTATGATATAGTAAATATTTTGAAAGGTGTAGATGTTGTTGCCTCTTCGTTAACTTTTAAAACTCCAACTACAAGGGGGTTTGCTGGCAGTGGTAGTACCAGGTTCAACCAGATTGTTGACGGAATGGATAACCAGGCTCCGGGCCTTAACTTTTCAGTAGGTAGTGTCATTGGCCTTACCGAACTGGATGTGGAAAGCATGGAATTATTGCCCGGCGCTTCTTCTGCTTTATATGGCCCGGGTGGTATGAATGGAACATTGCTTATCAACAGTAAAAATCCTTTCAAATACCAGGGGCTTTCTTTCCAGGTCAAAATGGGTATGATGCATACGGATGGACGAGAAAGAGATATATCACCTTATCATAACTGGTCGTTGCGATGGGGACAAAAAGTATCGGAAAAATTTGCTTTCAAAATCGGCGGTGAGTTGATCCAGGCAGAAGATTGGCTGGCTGATGATTATCGCAATTATAACCGCTTTAATACAAGTAATGGCGAAGTTATTCCGGGCACAAGAGAAACCGATCCAAATTATGATGGAGTAAATGTGTATGGCGATGAAACTTCAGTTGATCTAAAAACACAAGTATTAGATGCGATAGCTCAACAAGTTCCATTCTGGCAAAGCTATGTAAACTCATTGCCAGCTACTATCCGTGTATCACGGACAGGATACACGGAAAAAGAAGTGATCAATCCAAATACTTTAAATTTCAAACTATCCGGTGCACTACATTATAAAATAACCAATAAAATAGAAGCCATTCTTGCAGGTCATATGGGTTCTGGAAATACTGTTTATACCGGTAGCCAACGGTACTCACTTAAAGACCTGAAGATGGCGCAGTATAAACTGGAAATCAGATCAGACAATTGGTTTGTTCGTGGCTATACCACGCAGGAAAATGCCGGTCAGTCTCATAATCTTACTATTACTTCCCAGTTGTTTAATGAAGCATGGAAGCCCAGCCCTACCTGGTACCAGCAATATGGTTTTGCTTATATTAATGCAAAGATGGCCGGCCGACCAGATATGGAGGCACATAATATTGCACGATCAGTAGCCGACCAGGGAAGACCAGTTGCAGGATCAGACCAATTCAGAAACATATTTGATGCGGTAAGAAGTAAACCAATTCCCACGGGCGGTAAATTTCTTGATCGTACCGATCTATGGCTTGCGGAAGGACAATATAATTTTTCCAAACTTATTAAAGTCGTTGATCTTTTAGCAGGAGCCAGCTGGAAACAATATATATTGAATAGTGAAGGAACTTTGTTTGCAGATAAGGTAGGGGAACCTATTAAGATAAATGAAACAGGCGCTTATGTGCAGGTAGGCAAAGAAATAGTCAAAGACCTGCTGAAAATTACAGCCGCAGGCCGTTATGATAAAAATGAAAATTTTGAAGGCCGATTTACACCAAGAGTTACAGCATTGATAAAAGCAGCTAAAGACCATAACATTCGCCTTTCCTTTCAAACAGCATATCGTTTTCCCAGTACTCAACAGCAATGGATTGATCTTGATGTAGGCACAGGTCGCTTAATGGGCGCCAATAAATTTTTATGGGATAAATATGGTCTTACTGAAAACCCCGGTTATAATCCCCAAAACCTATCGGAAAGAGTTCCTTATAAAGAAGTGAAGCCTGAATCGGTAACAACATTTGAAGTAGGTTATAAGTCGCTTATCTCAAAAAAAGTACTAATTGATGCGTATACTTATTTTGGCAATTACGATGATTTTATAAGCAGAAGAGATGTGATACAATTTCCAGGGGGAACTCCTTCATCAACTTTTAAAGGGTTTTCAGTGGTAGTTAATTCACCGGAAAAAGTAAAAACTTATGGATGGGGCGCCAGTGTAGAATGGCAATTGCCGGCTAATTTTACGGTTGCTGCCAACGCATCTTCCGATAAAATCAGAAATGTTCCTTCAGGGTTCAGAGCATTTTTTGCTTCTCCGGAATTGAGAACAGTGTTGTCTTTGGGTAATAGCGGATTCGGTCCTCAAAACCTGCTTGGTTTTAATGTTAGCTGGCGCTGGCAGGAACGCTTCTTTTATGAAAATGATTTTGCCCAGGGTGATTTGCCTGCCTACCATGTAGTTGATGCCGCAATAACTTTTAAAAGACCTAAGATCAAATCACTCATAAAATTGGGAGCTACCAATATGTTGAATCAATATTATCGTACTGCTCTAGGTAACCCAAGCATAGGTGGTTTATATTATATAAGCTTTGCTTATAACGTACTTTAATTTCATTGTTATATAAGTTTAAAATGAGCTATATGAAACTACATTTAAATAAACGGTTCGGATTTCTGGCAGCGACAATTATAAGTATTGGCATGTTGTCTTCGTGCAATAAGGACTTACCTGTTGCCGAACCAATTAATCCAACACCACCATCCGGATCTTCAATAATGGAAACATTGAATGATCCCAGCTATAGTTTTTTAAAAGCCGCTGTTACCCGTGCAAGTACAGTTCCCAGTCCTACGGGAACGCTTTCAACACTATTGGCTGACAAAAACGGGGTCTTTACTTTTTTTGCTCCGGATGATAATGCCTTTAAAGCTTCGCTTACAGTGCTTGGCCTGCCAGCAGATATTAGTTCTATTAATTTTTTCAAGCCAGGTCAGCTTGATACCATCATAAAATATCATCTTATAGGTGGCCAAAAATATACTTCGGCAACAGTGTCG
>CAMLEX010000402.1 GCA_946479055.1 uncultured Bacteroidota bacterium
TTGAATCACCTTCCATCATGGCATGATTGGTTTGCATATGAAGGTTATGAATGATATAAAGAAAATCATTTCCTGTAACGGGTGCATATAGCCTGATATATTTTTTATAACTGTTTACAGCGTTTTCATTTACCTGGGCTCCTTTTCTATAATCACCGGTGCGCAGGTAAATATGCGAAGGCATATGCACTAAATGTGAAAGGCCTGGTGTCAATTGGCCCAACCTGTCTGCGCTTGGTTTTGCGTTAGCTGCAAATGGAGATGGCTCCATGACGTGGATATAATAATGATTGGCTCCCGGATGATCGGGATAACGGCTCAATAATTTCTCCAATACTTCACGTATAAGTGGTGTCCATGGTTTAGGAGTACCATTTACATTCCACAGATCCCAGGGATGTTGCAACATCAATGCGTCAGCATACAAAGCCGCGATGTTTGCATCATCGGGATATTTTTCATAAGCTTCTTTCATCTTATCAGCATAGCGTTGATTCAGCTTTTCCCTGCTTATGGTTGAATCGGCTGAATAACGAACTTGTTGAGCATCTATAAGAATTTTTTCTTTTGCAGTACCCGTGGTTGATAATTCAACTGCCTTGCCGGTAGCTAGTAAGGCATCGGGCGAAGCGGCATAACCAAGATCATTGATATTAGGTCCATAGGCCAATGCCTGGGCCCAATGTATCATAGCGGAGGTGGAATCAAATTTAGCAGCTTTCTTGAATGAGGCCATTGCCTCAATGATATGGAAACCATAGTAGGTATTGATACCCTGGTTAAAATAGAATTGAGCACTGTCACTAGTTGTGCTGACAGGCCATTTAAGATCACCAGAGCCGGGCATAGGAGGGATATCTGCTTCTTCAATCCATGTTTTTAGTTTGTTCCAGTCGGGACTGCAACTAATGATGTTTTTTTTGAGGTCCCCGTTTACAAAGGTTGTGGACTCTGTTGTACTGTTTTCATGGAGGCGAAACGCAAGCAGAGCGGCAGCTGCCATTGCTCCCGGAATAAGAAGCAGCTTCGGTTTCATGTTTTTATGATTAAGGTAATAAAAGTTACAACGATTGCCGCAAATTGATACAAAATAAAAATAATACGTTTATAATGAATTCTCCGGAGCCTGGTCCAACTTTTAACCCTGCTTCTTACAATTTGTGTCTGCCATTTTTGCACATTTCTTCCTGACGGCACAATGATTGACTATCCAAATACATCTCGTAGAATCGGGATAATTTAACGAACAATTTAATACTATGGGAAAGATAATTGGAATTGACTTAGGAACTACCAATAGTTGCGTTGCCGTAATGGATGGTAACGAACCAGTAGTGATTGCCAACGATGAGGGACGCCGTACAACCCCGTCAGTAGTGGCTTTTTTGAAAAACGGCGAACGTAAAGTGGGTGATCCGGCTAAACGCCAGGCTATCACAAACCCTCATAATACGATTACTTCGGTTAAACGTTTTATGGGTCGCCGCCATGATGAAGTGACGGAAGAGATCAGCCACTGGGGTTATAAAGTAGTAAAAGGTGACAATAATACCGTACGTATTGACATAGATGGCCGTTTATATACGCCACAGGAAATTTCTGCGATGGTGCTTCAAAAAATGAAGAAAACCGCTGAAGATTACCTGGGCCAGGAAGTGACAGAAGCGGTGATTACCGTTCCTGCCTACTTTAATGATGCACAGCGCCAGGCTACCAAAGAAGCTGGTGAAATAGCGGGCCTGACAGTACGCCGGATCGTCAACGAACCTACAGCCGCAGCATTAGCTTACGGTTTGGATAAAGGTGGAAAAGACCATAAGATCGCCGTATTTGACTTAGGTGGTGGTACTTTCGATATATCTGTACTTGAACTGGGTGATGGCGTATTTGAAGTAAAAAGTACCAACGGTGATACTCACCTGGGTGGTGATGACTTTGATAAAGTGATCATGGATTGGCTGGCAGATGAATTTAAAAAAGATGAAGCGATAGATCTGCGCAAAGATCCAATGGCTTTACAACGCTTGAAAGAATCTTCTGAAAAAGCAAAGGTGGAATTATCATCTTCTACAGAAACGGAGATCAATCTTCCTTATATCACAGCAGTGGATGGTGTGCCCAAGCACTTAGTAAAAAAACTGAGCCGTGCAAAATTTGAGCAGTTGGCTGATTCATTATTTGCCCGTTGTTTAAAACCTTGCGAAGCTGCTTTGAAGGATGCAGGTATGAACACTTCTGAAATTGAGGAAGTGATATTGGTGGGTGGTAGTACCCGTATACCAAAAGTGCAGGAGATCGTTGAGAAATTTTTTGGTAAAAAACCAAATAAGGGTGTGAATCCTGATGAGGTAGTTGCTGTTGGCGCTGCAATACAAGGTGCGGTTTTAACGGGCGAAGTAAAAGATGTGTTGCTGCTGGACGTTACACCACTTTCTTTGGGTATTGAGACCATGGGAAGTGTAATGACTGCATTGATCCCTTCTAATACTACTATACCTACCAAGAAATCTGAAACATTCAGTACAGCCAGCGATAACCAACCTGGTGTACAAATACATGTATTGCAGGGCGAACGCTCCATGGCGAAGGATAACAAGAGCCTTGGGATCTTCAACCTGGATGGTATACCACCGGCACCAAGAGGAGTACCGCAGATAGAAGTAATATTTGATATTGATGCCAACGGGATCTTACATGTTACTGCAAAAGATAAAGGAACAGGTAAAGAACAGAAAATACATATCGAAGCAGGTAGTGGCTTAAGCAAAGAAGAAGTGGAAAAAATGAAAGCGGAAGCAAAAGCCAACGAAGCAACAGATAAAGCTGAACGTGAAAAAGTAGATAAGTTGAATGCTGCAGATAGCCTTGTATTCCAAACTGAAAAACAGTTGAAGGAATATGGCGAAAAAATTCCTGCGGAAAAGAAAACAGCCATTGAAACTGCCGCTGCAAAACTGAAAGAAGCTCATAAAGTACAGGATATCGCTGCTATTGATACATCAATGGCGGAATTGAATGCAGCATGGACAGCAGCAAGCCAGGATATGTATAATGCTACCCAACAGGAAGGAGCAGCACAGCCAGGCGCCGAACAACCTCATACAGATGGTACAGGAACAAAAGCGGACGATAATGTAACGGATGTACCTTATGAGGAAGTGAAGTAAGTCTGAACTGGGATTTATAGGATTTATAAGATTAATTGGAAATAGAGAAGCCCTCACTCAAAGTGAGGGCTTCTTTTATTATTACCGGTAAGGCAATAAACATCGGGTACTAGTAAGTATTTTCTTATTTGAAAAGGATATGGACGCTTTGCAAAGTTTGCAAGACCATCTCACAATAGAAAATTCACCATTCACTAAGGAAAAGCCACACTTCGTTCATTTCAATGTTTGCAAGCCTTTGGGATGTTTTAATTTCACATCGTCAATTATACGTGGAATGCATTATCAAAAACCACGAACCATTAAACCTTAAAAAAATATTATGAAATGTGATGTTATGCCCGGTTTGATACAACTGGAAAAAGAAGAACTGCAGCTACTATGCTGTGAAGTAAAAGAAACTATCGCTAACGATATCGTATTCCCTGAGATAAAAGAAAAAGACACTTCTTTCGGAATAGCTGATCTTTGGAATATACAGCGAAAAATGAAAACAGCTGGAAGACTTTGGAGTAATAAGCACAGCGCTCTGGTTATCCGTGGGTAGTGTGTTTTAAAAGTTTACGAACTATAAATGCTATGTAACAGGATATTTGTTAAAGCAACCGTAACGTTTATTTTTATTCTCATTTCGCTTTGCCAATCAATCAATTTAGCGTACATTTGCACTATCAATTTGAGCATTGTATAGTACTTACAACCGGGTTATAAAGCTTGCCGCTTGCCTCTTCTAACGATTCTTAGATATTTTCCCCTCAGTTGCTCAGAATATTTTGTAATTAATTAAAAAGGATATAATCATGAACAGTGATGTTATGCCATCTATTGTACAGATGGAGTACGGAGTATTAAAAACTTTGTTAGAAGAAGTAAAAGAAACATTAGCAACAGACGTTAAAATGCCTGAACCAGCAAAACCATCTTTTGGTATTGTTGATCTGTGGAAGATCCGCAGAAACGCAAAGTCTGCAAGTAGCCGATTTAAAAGATAAGTAAAATTTTATCTGGCTTCAATTACCTGATATTCTGATACCGGGTAACTAAAAATAAAATGCCGGTTCAGTGATGAACCGGCATTGCTATTGAAGAATGTTTTCATTATTCGTTACCAAGTATCACTATCAGTGCATAGATAACTCCGGGCAACCAAAACAGTAATGTCAGCAATAAGCTGATCCAGAATTTAGTGTTTATTTCTCCCTGGTGCAGGTAGACAGCCAATGGTGGAAGTAAAATTGCAAGAATAACCAGTAACAAGGTGTTGGTACTTGGTTCAGCTCCTGCTTTTTTAGCCGCTTTATATGCTTTCAATTCTTTCTTTGCTTCCTTGATACGGGCCTTTCTTTCTTTCTTTGAAAGATTTTTGAATTCATTAACTGCGGACTTTGCGGTTGCAGGATCTGGTTCGCTGGATACCGGCACGGCTGACGTAGCCGGAACAACTAATGCTGCATAAGAATAGCTGGTAACAGAAGTAGCGGCAATTAAAAATGCCATTGCAAAAAATAGAGCTCTTTTCATTTTAATTGGGTTTAGGTTTACAATATTTGACTGCCTAAAGATATTTCATTTATAAACTACCATTAAAAAAATAACCCCGCTTTTGACGGGGTTCTTCTAAAAAATATATTTATCACATTACATGATGTCCATTGCTTTTACAAAAGCAGTAGTCTGAAACGGAAGTATCAGCGTAAGCCATGGCCAATGACTATAGATAGCAAGAGCCAAAGCAGCAGTAGCTGCAAAAAATAGCAGCCAGTATATTCCTTTGTACTTCTTTTGTTGTTCCATGCGTTTAATTTTTTGGTTTAATTATCCCGCTGCCGCGGAACTAAAGTGCTGCAAAAATAGGTAGCGGTGTTTAAATGAAAAAATGAGTTTTAAAAAAGCTTTTCAATTTTTTTTCGACGCAACAGGAAAGCTGTTGACAATAAAACAGCCCCCAAGAGCAATAATCCATTTGGTCGCTACTATAAGATGGCACTACCGTCCCGTTAAACTATCAAACAGGGAAGGTAGTTTGCTAACTTCTTTGG
>CAMLEX010000403.1 GCA_946479055.1 uncultured Bacteroidota bacterium
TCAGACGTGTGCTCTTCCGATCTCCAGCTGGTTGTATGCAGATGAAATTATCGTTCAATAGAAAATTCAACGCTTAAATAAGATATGAAATCTAAATGCTTATTTTTTTTGATATTTATTCCCGTCTTCGCATCTGCGCAATACAAGGTCGCGATCAACAAAGTAAAATATCCTGTTCAACCCACCATGTGGGGGCTTTTTTTCGAAGATATTAACCGCAGTGCCGATGGCGGTGTCTATGCCGACATGGTCAAAAATCGGAGCTTCGATTTTCCCAATCCATGGATGGGATGGGCCACCGAACCAGCGAGGGGGATGCTTCACCGCATTGACGTTTTCCAAATCAGCGAGCAATCTTCCATTTATCCGGATAATCCCAAGTATTTGCAGGTCACCATCGATGTCCCCGAAAAAATTACACTCACCAATGAAGGGTTTGGAGGGATTACTGTAAAGAAAGGAGCGAAGTACAACGTCAATGTCCTTATTCGCGAACACCTGCCGGGCATTACCTTAAAAGTTGATATAGTGAACACATCCGGAAATTCTGTGGGAGGAACCAGCGTACCATTAACTAATCTCCGGAATAAAGAATGGATCGCGATAAATAATGTTGGTATTACAACAACCGATACGACAGTGAACGGAAAGCTGGTGATTCGGTTTGAAGGAAAAGGAAAGCTAGACATTGACAGAGTCTCATTGTTCCCCGCTGATACCTGGAAAAACCGGGAACAGGGATTGAGAAATGACCTGGTGCAGAAACTGGCTGACATACAACCAGGCTTCCTTCGTTTTCCCGGTGGCTGCATCGTAGAAGGCGAGAACCTGGCAACAAGGTATCAGTGGAAAAAAACGATTGGCCCTCTCGAAGAAAGAAAACTTATTTTAAACGTATGGCAGAAAAGAACACCCAGTAAACTCCTCCCGGATTATTTCCAAAGCTTTGCCCTCGGGTTTTATGAATACTTCCAGCTCTGCGAAGACCTGAAGGCGGAACCTCTTCCTATCCTCAATTGCGGCATATCCTGTCAGTTCGAGGGTGCCGAAGTAGTGCCGATGGATCAAATAGACCCTTATGTACAGGATGCTTTGGATTTAATTGAATTTGCCAACGGTGATGCAACAACCACATGGGGTGCAAAAAGAGCAGCGATGGGTCATGCTGAACCATTCAATATGAAGATGATTGGCGTTGGGAATGAGAACTGGGGACCTCAGTATGTGGAAAGGCTTCAATTGTTCACGAAAGCGATTAAAGAAAGATATCCTCAGATACAAATTAGCACCAGTACAGGCCTTTCAACCGAATCCCAATTCAAGTACATGGATTCAGCACTGAGGGCATCCCGGGTAGACATTATCGATGAGCATTATTACGAAACACCTGACTGGTTCCTTAAGAATGCCAATAAATATGATAATTATGAGAGGAGCGGACCGAAAATATTTTTAGGTGAGTATGCCTGCCATAGTGTGGGAATTGGTAGCCTGAATAATAAGAACACACAGTTCTGCGCTCTGGCGGAAGCGGCTTTTATGACAGGCTTGGAGCGCAATGCAGATGTTGTAAAAATGGCGGCGTATGCTCCGCTGTTTGCTCATGTAAAGGATTGGCAGTGGACACCGAATTTGATCTGGTTTGATAATTCGTCAAGCTACGCCACGCCCAGCTATTATGTGCAGCAACTTTTTTCGGTCAATAAGGGAACGCATGTAGTACCAATAACAGAAAATGGAAATACGATTGCCGGCATTGATAACGTATGGGCTTCTGCTGTCATTGATAGGCGTACAAATGAAGTGATTATTAAACTGGTAAATCCTTCTAGTGCTACCACGGAAAAAACTATTGAGATTCCAAATTTGAAAAAGACGAATACAGATGGAACTATAACAATACTAAAAGGAAATGCAAATGATATGAATAATATTGAACAGCCAGCAGTAGTAAAACCGATGTTAACGAATCTGGAAATAAAGAACAGGAAGGTAAAGGTGAATCTGGAGGCTTATTCATTTAATGTGATAAGAATAAAGTTGAATTGAGTTAAGGCCCAGAGTAGGAGAAGTGGAGGAGCAATAAGCGTTGAATCCTATTCAGGAAGTGATAAAGGTTTGGGCAGGCAACGAATGTAAAATGTAAATCAAGTAAAAAACACAGAACTTAAGACATAGAATTATTCATTATGAAAAAAATATTTTCACTTCTTCTCATCCTGGCATCGGCCAATTGTATGGCACAAAAATTCCAACCCAACTGGGAGTCACTTAATACGAGAGGAATTCCCTCATGGTTTAAGGATTCAAAGTTTGGAATTTTTATTCATTGGGGAGTATATGCCGTTCCCTCGTATGCGCCGGTGGTCGAGAATAGTGGCGACAGCTACGCAGAATGGTACTGGCACAGGATTAACGCGGAGGACAACAAAACTTTTAAAACGTTTCATGCAAAAAATTACGGAAGCAATTTTCAATATCATCAATTCGAACCACAGTTCACCGCCAGCCTGTTCGATCCCAAACAATGGGCAGACGTATTTAAAAAATCGGGAGCAAAATATGTTGTGCTAACATCGAAACATCATGAAGGATATTGTTTATGGAACAGTGTGGAAGCAGATCGTAGTTGGGGACGTGCCTGGAACGCTGTAACAGGAACACCGCAACGCGACTTGCTGGGCGACCTCACCAATGCCGTTCGTGATGCGGGTTTGAAAATGGGCTATTACTACTCGCTTTACGAATGGTTCAATCCTTTGTGGCAAATAGATAAGCCACGTTATGTAACCGACCATATGATTCCACAATTCAAAGACCTGGTTACAAAATATAAACCTTCGGTTATTTTCAGCGACGGTGAATGGGAACTGACAGACACGCAATGGCACAGTCCCGAATTGCTGGCGTGGCTGTTCAATGAATCGCCCGTTGCAAAAGAAGTGGTGGTGGATGACCGCTGGGGCAGCAACACACGTGAAAAAAATAACGGAGCCACATACACCACCTCAGAATATGGCAGCGGCATGAACGCCGATGTGGTGTGGGAAGAAAGTCGGGGCATTGGCCATTCGTATGGATACAACCGCAATGAGCAACTTAGCGATTACAAAAGCGGTCACGACCTTATTTTT
Source organism: uncultured Bacteroidota bacterium (assembly GCA_946479055.1). Next base: position 3,135 of record CAMLEX010000403.1, read on the forward strand.
GCACTTGTTGATATTGTTTCAAAAGGTGGCAACCTGTTGCTTGATATTGGACCTACAGCGGATGGTCGCATTCCTGTAATTATGCAGCAACGTCTTGCCGAGATCGGCAACTGGCTCAACATCAATGGCGAAGCTATTTACGAAACGAAGGCATGGAAACAACCGTACCAATGGAGCGAAGGCAGGCTGCCTCAGAAAAGCGATAAAGCCTTCATGTCAGGCTACGATGTTACGCACCTGATAAAGCCAAAGCAAGATTATGCGCATATCGAATACTTCTTCACTAAAAAAGGCAGCGACCTGTATTGTATTGTTCCTGCTTACACCCCGCAAGTGCGCATTCGCGATCTGAAAGTTTCTTCAGCCACCAAAGCCACCGTGCTTGGCAGCAACAAAACCTTCACATGCAAACAAAGCGGTAGTGATTGTGTGATAGATCTCTCACATACAAAACCTGGCGAAATACCGGCGGAACTCTTTGTAGTGAAGTTGAGTGGGGAGGTGAAGTGATTTATTATAAAGCCGTTGAAGCAGACGTTAGTAACCCCAAAGCGTCATAATTTCAGCAGTCAACCAATTCGAAAAAAAAAGCAGTCAAACTATCGGTTACGGCCTCGCCTTTCTTCTTGCTTGATTCGCGAAAAATTCCTGTGTTTTCAAAAGGAAGCTGCAGTTGTAAAAATAAAATTAGTAAAATGCGTTCGCATAAAAACCGGGGAGTCATTAATCATTTCGATGACTTAAACTAAAATGGTAACCAATAAATTTATCGTATCCCTATTGATCGCAGTAGCTTTTGCTTCCTGTCAGCAACCTGCATCAAATGCGGACACAAAAGCTCCTGGCGCTGCAAATGACTGGAAACAACAATTCGACGAAGCATTGCCCCTTCTTGGCCATCGTAATTGGATCATTGTAGCCGATAAAGCATTGCCTCAACAGAATGCAGCGGGAATAGAATACATAAATACCAATGAAAACCTTCTAGCCGTATTAGACCACGTGTTGAAAGAAGTAAATGCTTCAAATCATGTTAAGCCGATTATTTATCGTGACAAAGAATTGAGCTTTATCACGGAACAGCAAAGTCACGGCGTAAAAACCTTTACGAAGCAATCTGAAAAGTTATTTAATAATCAGCCCGTGCAAACTTTGTTGCATGATTCCGTATTTGTCAAATTAGATGCAGCTTCAAAATTTTTTAAAGTACTGGTGCTAAAAACGGATGAAACCATCCCTTATACATCTGTATTTCTTCAATTGGATTGTGCATATTGGAATGCAGAAAAAGAAGAACAGCTAAGAAAGAATATGAGCAACAAATGATTCTTGTCGCAATAAAAGTATTTTTCAGATACAGATAGATAGTAAATAGCTTTTGCCAATTCATACCTGGTTTTGAAGTCGTCGGTAATTTTTTTATCGCTCAGTAAATGCTTCGTTTTCTGAAATTGGAATATTCATGCTCGGTTAAATTTTACGCAAGCCTCTTTTTATATTATTAATAATCTACGATGCGATTCTCTCAACTACAAACATCCATATAACCTCTCAAAAATAATCACTAAACGGGCGTTTTTCGATAATGGCTGTAAGCGCCATCATCGGCACCGCAACCCCTGCAAGGAAACCTGAAGCGCCACCTGCACCCTTTGAGTCGATCCATTCGGCCATCTCCGATTTTTTTATGTTATCAACCAGTTCAGTGGCAATCTCCATGGCAAATGCCCGATCCTGATCTGCGATTGCCGGCAAAATCCAGCCGGTACCAACCGACCAAAAACCTCCATTCATATAAGAGCCCACTGGAGTATTGACTAAATGCCGTTTCCACCCATCTGGTTCAGCAATCTGCCGGGTAAATCCATTCAGGAAAATTTCCTTGCGATGCCTGCGGTAAAAATTAACGATGCTCTTTTGTATCGATGGATTACTCATCCAATAGGCCAGTCCGTTACCCCAGACACTCACCTGGCGACAATCTTTGGATCCGGCAAGAAATGCTCCTTCTTTATTATCAAATAATCGATAAAGATTCATGGAGATGGCTGTTGCTTTTTGTTTCCATTTC
>CAMLEX010000404.1 GCA_946479055.1 uncultured Bacteroidota bacterium
ACTGGCATGATGAATGGAACAGCAGTGGTTTTAATATGACGAATTATGCCTGGCCCGAAATGCGTTTAGCCGATTTATACTTATTGTATGCCGAGGCTTTAAACGAAGCAAATGGACCGGGAGCTGAGGTTTACACCTATGTTAACAAGGTAAGAGCAAGGGCAGGCCTGGGCAGTGTGGAAAGCTCCTGGACAAATTTTAGTAACAGCCCTTCCAAGTATACTTCCAAAGAGGGCATGAGATCAATCATTCAACAAGAAAGATGTATTGAATTAAGTTTTGAAGGGCATCGTTACTGGGATATCCTCCGCTGGAAAACAGCGGCCCAGGAAATTAATGGAAATGTAAAAGGATGGGACAGGACACAAGATGACCCTGCGCTTTATTACAGACCCATTACTTTTTTCACCCAACGGTTCCAGGCGCCACGTGATTATTTCTGGCCAATCAAGGAAGCTGATTTACTTAATAATCAGAACCTCGTTCAAAATCCGGGATGGTAATAAATTCAGAAAAATTAAATAAGAAAAATGAAACTACTATATATGAAATCACTGAAACTTATATGCATTCCCCTGCTTTTCTGGGTATGTTTAACAGGGTGCAAAAAGGAAATAACAAAGATGCCTATTGATAAAGATTCTTCCGTGCCGGGGGTTGTAAGCAACATAAAGGTTGTAAATACCAATGGGGGCGCCATATTAACCTATTCGCTTCCCGGTGATAAAAACCTGTTGTATGTAAAAGCAGTCTACGAAACTTCCAAGGGTCACTGGCAGGAAGTGAAGGCGAGTTACTACACTAATAGTATGGAACTGTCCTGCTTTGGAGATACGTTGGAGCACACTGTTTCTTTGTTCGCCGTTAGTAAAACTGAGGTTGCCTCAGCCCCCGTCACTGTTACCGTAAATCCACTAACTCCGCCCTGTGTGCTTGCTTTTAGAACTTTAAAAGTAATTCCGGCTTTTGGTGGTGTCAATATAAAGGCATCCAACCTGACAAAAGCTGATCTGGCGATCGTTCCTTTGGTAGATACGTTAAATAATGGAACCTGGGCAACGCTGGACAATATATATACCGCTGATTCATTAGTCAATACCAATATAAGGGGTTTAGACACCATTACCAGGAAGTACGGATTTTATGTAAGGGACAGGTGCGGCAATCGCTCGGATACTTTAGTGTTAACGCTATCGCCACTTTTTGAACAGAAGTTGGATAAGAAACTGTGGACTGAAAGAAGGTTACCTGGTGATGCGGTGACAGTTTATGGAACCAACATCCAGTCTATGTGGAATGGGCAGGACAATCATGGATGGCCGGTAACTTTTACCGATGAAGGTGCAGGGTCCCCCCAAACCTTTACCATTGACCTGGGATTAACAAGTACGTTCAGCAGGTTAAAAGTGAATTCATTTGAAGACTTCGGCGTTTATTTTGGCCGGGGAGCCGTGAAGATCTTTCAAATATGGGGGTCTAATAATCCAAATCCAGATGGGTCTTATGATGCAAGCTGGGACAAATTGTTGGATTGCACAGTTACTAAGCCATCCGGATCGCCTTTGGGAACAGAAACCGGTGCTGATAAAGCAGCGGGGCAAGCAGGTGCCCAGTTTGAATTTCCCAGCGGTACGCCGGCTTACCGGTATATCAGGATAAGAAATTTACAAAATTGGCAGGGTGGCTATTTTATGTCGATAGTACAGTTTACGCTGTGGGGTAAACAATAAAATAACCAATGTAAAATACAAAGAGATTTTTTTTAACAATATTAATTCTAATTATGAAACATTTAAGAAATGTGTTTTATATCGTGATACCGGCGGTTGTATTACTTATAAATGGCTGCTCTAAATTCGATGCCTATAAAGATAAATACCTGCAGACAGGTTCCATATCTTACCCTGGTATCATCGACTCTGTAACCGTTTTGTCGGGTAAAAACAGGGTGATGCTTAAAGGGCGTATAGTTGCAGATCCCAAATTGGTTAAATACCGGGTGTTTTGGAACAGCCACAACGATTCAATTGAAGGGCCTATTCATCCCACGGGGCAAATTGATCCTTTTACAGCTACTATCGATAATTTGGTGGAAGGCAGTCTAACTTTTGAGATAAGAACTTACGATCAAGATGGCAATACTTCAGTACCGGTTATAGCAACAGGTAACGTTTACGGCGATATCTATCGAAGTTCCCTTACTACAAGAGGTATTACCAAAGCGGAAGTACAGCCGGATAATTCGGCATTGATTAACTGGGCGGATGTTAATGAGGACGCAGGTGTAATTGCAATGCAGGTAAAATTCACCGACAATTCCGGTATCATTCATGACACCTTACTTCTATCAACAACCGGAGGTTTGTCAAGCTCCCTGCCTGATTTTAAATCAGGTACTTCGATCAATTACAGAACTGCTTTTTTACCAAACAAAACAGCAATTGATACTTTTTATACTGATTATCAAATGAAATCTGTAAAAGCGGAAGTTACCAGTGTTTATCTAACAAATACCCAACAGCCTTTTGCAAAGAATCCTTCAACTGACGGTAGATGGGCCGTACCCACCGGTTGGGATGTTAACGCCCCCGTATTAAACCATAATGGATATGGTGGATGGGGGTCTGATGATGGCACTGTACTGGTAATGGAAGGGGGATGGCAATGGGGAGCCGCCCCAATCATTAACGGAAAAATTTCGCAAACCGTTACATTACCCGCTGGTAAATATTCCTTTAGCATAATTACTGGAAATAACAACGACCCGGCTAAGGTATTTATCGCGGTGGCCGCGGGGGCAAGTTTACCCAATACAGATAATTTGGGCGCTGCTTTGGCATCAGCAGATTGGAAAAGCGGCCCCATTTCATTTACCCTTACCGAGGCAACGCAGGTTACCATTGGTATTGTAGCCACCATAGGAGAAAATGATGGCCAATATTTCAGGGTAAAAAAAGTTCAGCTTTTTAGGGAATAAATAAGCAGTTAGAAATATCAGTCAATCGTAGTTAGTCGTAGCAGACAGGTTAATGTTAAGCAAGCGGCCGCCCTAAATGGTGGCCGCTTGTTTTAGCCTGGAACTATTCCTGGCATTGAACAGGGGCCGTCAAATAATACCTGGAACCTTTTCTACCATGAGAAAAATGGCAAAAAATCCCGTACAAATCCCATTGATAGATCATGGCAACAAGAGAATCATTCAATATTCGGCAACTACGATAGTTGTCGAATATTGAAAATAATGCCTGCCTTGTGGTTGACGGCTGGGCCTTATGCTCTTATGATAGTAAGACCAGGTCAATTGTTCAATTCGGAAAAATTAATTTTAATATTATCAAATAGTAAGATCTGATGTCACTAATAAAAAACAATAAAAATGGAAAATGTAATTAAAATGTTTTTGATTGTAACAATGGTTGCAACCACCATTAGCTGTTCTACATCCCGTAAACTTACTACAAAACAAAATCCTTCACTTAAAGATAGCCTTATTGGTACATGGCAAATGTGTAATGTGAAAGATAGCCTTGTGGAAACAAATTATAATGGCCAAAATGGTTTGGTTCGATATATAACAATAACACCAGAAACATTTATGGTAATTGATATACAAAAGGATCATAAAACACTGTACGGGGCATTTATCGGTACGTATACAGTTGATAAAGATGTTGTAACCGAATTTTTGCAATATGCTGGTAATGGATACCAGAAATATTTAGGCGAAAAAAATTCTTTTACGATTAAAATTGAAAAAGGGTTAATGTTTAAAAAAGCAATAAATAATAAATATAATGATGAAATATGGACAAAAGTTAAAGATTTATAATTGCCGTGATGTTAGCCCGTATTTATTTCCGGTTAAAACGATAAGCTAAGGCAGAAGAAATATTTTCGACGTGGAGCGATGTAATCAGGAGGATCTGGAGTCAGTTCGATAATCAGCGGGCCTTCCGTTAAAAGTCGGCTTTTCTAAGGCAATCAAATAGCCACGAGTCGGATAGGCAAACCAGCGAATGGCCAACCATGTTATTGCAGTTTGCCCTATTAGATCATTGGGAAGAATGCATGCCGTTTTCAGCAAGGATACAACCGGAAAAGTTTGTTATAAAGGCGAAAAAAATAAAGCATGGTACATCATGAAAGAGTATGACAACAGGTAATAAGACACCCTGAAAGTTCCACAGGATGAAAGCAGTTGGCATGTCCAACGCCGCATCGTCATTTCCCTGTAAGATTTTATTATTATATAAGACGAGTTGCTATACCGTATTTATTCTGGTTCATGCTAGTATTGTTGCATCGCTTTTTTACGGTTAAAAGAAATCCTGCCAAATAATTCGTCCCTTTTTGTTCAGGGGGCACCCGCGATTTTGGGTAATGACCCAGGGAACTGATTAAATTTTTAAAAATGCCGACCGTTCTATTACCATTAAAAAATAATTGGGTTGCCCGGTCTCTTCTCCCGCAAATGGACGTAATAATCAGCTTTTTGCAACATTTTAGACCCTGATCTGCAACATTTGAGCGCCCTGCTTCAAACAACACAGCTGTAGTTTTACTGCACTGTTTCAAGTGAAAGATCGCTGTTTATGAAAAAACGACTGCTGCTTAAATTCGTCCTTACCTTCGTATTTAATGTCTTATTGGCAGAAGCTCCCGCTTATACTTTAAAAACAAAAACACTTACTGACGGTATCACTCACAAAACAGGGCTAATTTCTTTTTGTGATACAAACGGTAAAAAAATAATAGATGAAAAACCATTCGCAGGCTGCAATTTTCAACCTGCCGTATTTGATGATAAACGATATTATCATCTTACCCAAACCTCTCAATTAACTGCTGACGTCGCCGGGTACGGCCCGGATCAGCGCCCCGGTGCTGTCATCAATTATCGTGATCAGCAAGTAAGCTTTTTTCAGAACAATACTGAAGTGGTTATTCCTTTTCTTGCGTCGGGTAAAAACTATGATATCCTTTGGGATAATTACTCTCTGGCAAACGGGGTGACAGCAGGCTGTCTCATCCGCTTTTTGCCCTCCAACTTTTTTCAAAGAAGGGGGAGGCTGGCTGGTTAACGGCTTCTCATCCTAATGATCAGTCCAAAAACGGCATGGCTTCGATTAAAAGAGCTGAAACAGGTAAATGAATAAGAGGAGATGAAAAAGTTTATTGGTATTTTTTTTATAA
>CAMLEX010000405.1 GCA_946479055.1 uncultured Bacteroidota bacterium
AAATCTCCGTCAAAAAGCCCTTTACATATAGGCTCGGAATAAAATATTACTTTTACATCGTTAAAACAGGTACATGGAGATAATACCCGGACCATTATTAAAAACGATCGATTCACCCGTTGATCTCAAAAAACTTCCCCGAGAGAAATTGCATCAGTTATGTGATGAATTGCGTCAATATATCATTGACGTTGTGAGTGTTCATGGGGGGCATTTTGGCGCCAGCCTGGGCGTAGTAGAACTGACTACCGCTCTGCATTACGTTTACAACACGCCTTATGATCAGTTGGTTTGGGATGTAGGTCACCAGGCCTATGGCCATAAAATATTAACCGGTCGTCGTGATAATTTTGTTAGCAACAGGAAATATAACGGCCTTAGTGGCTTTCCTAAACGCAGTGAAAGCGAATATGATACTTTTGGCGTTGGTCATTCCTCCACTTCTATTTCTGCAGCATTAGGTATGGCTATGGCAGCCAAATACAAAGGCGAGATAGAAAGAAAATGTGTTGCCATTATTGGTGATGGTGCCATGACAGCAGGACTTGCTTTTGAAGGAATGAATCATGCGGGTGTAGCGGATACAGATGTGCTGATCATTCTGAATGATAACAACATGGGTATTGATCCTAATGTCGGTGCACTGAAAGAATATCTTACTGATATTACTACTTCACCTACCTACAATAAAGTAAAAGATGATGTATGGAAGTTGCTGGGGAAATTACCGGTAGGTAAAAATTTCAGTCGTGCAATGGGCCATAAGCTGGCAGAAGGGATGAAAGGAATGGTAAGCAGCAGCGCCAATTTGTTTGAAGCATTAAAACTCCGTTATTTCGGACCTATTGATGGGCACAATGTTGCCAAACTGGTTGATACATTGACAGATCTTCGTGAAATTCCCGGGCCTAAAATATTGCACATTGTTACTGTAAAAGGAAAAGGATATGCGCTGGCTGAAAAGGACCAAACCAAGTGGCATGCACCGGGTCTTTTCGATAAAATAACGGGAGAAATACAAAAAAAGAAATTTGAACTGCCACAGCCGCCAAAATACCAGGATGTTTTTGGATATACGATTATAGAATTGGCGGAGAAGAATGAAAAAATATTCGGGATAACGCCGGCTATGCCTTCGGGCTCCTCTTTGAAATACATGATGGAGAAAATGCCGGACCGGGCTTTTGATGTGGGCATTGCTGAGCAGCATGCCGTTACAGTAAGTGCTGGTATGGCTACGCAGGGCCTGAAGGTGTTTTGCAATATTTATTCTTCTTTCATGCAAAGAGCTTATGACCAGGTAGTGCATGATGTTGCTATCCAAAAATTACCGGTTATATTTTGTTTGGATCGTGCAGGCCTGGTTGGTGATGATGGACCAACCCACCACGGCGCTTACGATATTGCGTATATGCGCTGCATTCCCAACATGATCATAAGTGCGCCGATGAATGAAAGTGAATTGCGGAACCTGATGTATACGGCGCAACTGGAATCCACTACACTTCCATTTGTTATTCGCTATCCGAGAGGCGAAGGTGTTATTCCGGAATGGAAAACGGAGATGAAAGAAATTGAGATCGGAAAAGGAAGAAAATTGAAAGATGGAAAAGACATTGCGATCCTTTCTTTAGGTCATCCGGGAAATTTTGCTGCCGCTGCCATTCGGGAATTAAAGAATGATGGTCTTAACCCGGCGCATTTTGATATGCGTTTTGCCAAACCGCTGGATGAAGAGCTATTACATGAAGCGTTGAGCAACTATGATAAAATTGCTACGGTAGAAGATGGCTGTATTGAAGGTGGTTTTGGTAGTGCTGTTCTGGAATTTATGTCGCAACATGGTTATAAAAATGATATCCGGATATTAGGTATACCTGACAAGATTGTTGAACATGGCACGCCTAAAGAATTGCAGCATGAATGCGGATTTGATGCGCCGTCTATTGCTGAAGCAGTAAGGGATATGATGAAAGATAAAGTAACTGTTAACACTCTTTTTCAATAACTATATTAGAATTTACTTTCTACAGCCAGCCTGATTAGGTTGGCTGTACTTTTTACATTCAGCTTCTCCGGTAAATTTTTTCTATGGATTTGCTTGCAGATTCTAAGTAAAGCAACACCTGTTTGCTTTGCCGTTAAAATTAAAAAAAGTTTAACGCACCGGTCCAAAATTTACTATATGGATTTTCGTTGGTTAAGCATCCTTGTCATAGCTTAACCATTTTGTATGTTCAATCCCAGAATTTTACTGCTGCTCTTTTTTCTCTTGTTATCACTTACGTGGTTGTTTTCCTCCGGCTTATGGAAAAGAACAAAAGCCGGCTGGGCAGCGGATAAGCCCATACATCACAAACTGGCTGAACCATCGTTAAAAAAATTGCAGCTAAAAGCTGCTGACGCCAAATTATTTGCAAATCAAAAAGGATATAACGATGCTATTTGTTTCCTGGTAGATATGAGTTTGTCCTCCGGTCAGAACCGTTTCTTTGTTTACGATCTGAAAAAAGATACACTTACAAATGCAGGGCTTGTTACACATGGGCGTTGTAATCAATACTGGCTTGAAGGAAGAAAATATGGCAATACGATTGGCTGTGGTTGTACCTCTTTGGGAAAATATAAAGTAGGTCACTCCTACAACGGAAGATTTGGTCTTGCTTACAAACTATATGGTTTAGACAAAACCAATGATAAAGCATTTGACCGTTTCGTTGTGCTTCACTCACATGAGTGCGTACCGGAAACGGAGGTGAAAGATGATATTTGCCAGAGTGATGGGTGTCCTACTATATCACCCGGATTTCTACAATGGATCAAACCAGTTATTAATGCATCAAAAAAGCCGGTATTGCTTTGGGTATATGAGTAAATCCCCAAACCTCTGAAGGGACTTAAAGGGCTTGAAAACAAAAAGTGCATAAAAGAAATCAAATTTCCTTTATGCACTGTATTAATTTTTTACGCTTTATTTTACGCCAGGCTTGCTTCCATCGTAATATTTGTATTCAGCAATTTGCTGATCGGGCAATTAGCTTTAGCCTCAGCCGCACATTCCGCAAACTTAGCTGCATCAATGCCTGGTACAGTAGCTGTTACTTCAAGATGACTTTCTGTAATACCAGCGGCCGGATCCAGCGTGATTGTACATTTTGTATCAATATTGTCTGCTGTAAAACCAGCAGCATTCAATACGAAACTTAGTTTCATGGTAAAACAGCCGGCATGGGCTGCAGCAACCAATTCCTCAGGATTTGTACCAATGCCTTCTTCAAAGCGGCTTTTGTAGGAGTATTGCGTATTACTTAAAACACCGGATTGAGTAGTATTCGTTCCTGTTCCTTCTTTTCCGGAGCCTTTCCAATTAGCTGTAGCAAATCTTTTCATAATAATAATTGTTTTTAAATTTATTGTGGTTGGTTTTCTTCTTCCAGTTCAGCCAAACGGTTTTCCGGCTCATTGTATTCAATAATGAAATTATTCTTGCCTTCGCCGATGATGATCTTTAAAAATTTCCCCTGCACCAATTCAAGCAGGGAAAGGAAAAGAAATATAGCATGAACCCTGTTTTCAGCTTTTTCAAATATTCTCTCGAATGCCAGTGTTTTTTCTTTTTGAGAAAGTGACAACATATCCTCCCGGCTTGTTTCCATTGTATACCGGTATTGCACTACTGTGTGAACTGGTTTATTGATCCTGTCAGAATATTTCTGCATGGCTTTCTCAAACGCCTTCATCAGTTTGAATACAGTAATATTCTGAATCTCTGTTCCTTCTCCGGCTTCTTCACCAATAGTAGATAATTCTTTCTGAATATTTCCACGCTTCACCATCAGCATCCGTATGGCTTCCATCTCCGCCATTTGCGCTGATGCTTCCTTGAATTTTTTATACTCCAGTATTTTGTTCACCAATTCTTCGCGGGGATCAATTTCATTGCCCTGTGCATCCAGTTCTTTGCGGGGCAACAACATTTTGGCTTTGATCCGCATCAACGTAGATATGAACAAAATGAATTCACTTGATAGTTCAATATTCACAGCTTCCTGCTGGTGGATGAAATCCAAAAAATCATTTGTGATTTTTGTAATGGGGATATTATAGATATCCAGTTCATCTCTTTCAATAAAGAATAAAAGCAGGTCAAACGGGCCTTCAAACTGCGCAAGTTTGATCTGGTAGGAAATGTTATTCACAATCAACTATAGTTATAGATAAAAAAGAGTCCTGTAGTAAAACAAGACTCTACAAAAATAAGGGAAATATGTCTTAGCGTTGCCCTATATGTAAGGCTTTTCGGACAATGCGGGACTCTGTTTTCCTGAAATTATTTTTTAAGTGCATCCCGTATTTCACGCAACAAAATGACTTCTTCAGATGGTGGCGCGGGGGCTGCCGCTTCTTTTTTTACAACTTTATTCATAGCCTTAATAATTAAAAACAATACAAAGGCGATTACAATAAAAGAGAGAATGGCAGCAATAAATTTACCCAGCAAAATTCCACCAGGAGACCAGGTTTCTATGTTAGAAGCGCCAGCAGCCTCCAAAGCGGGTTTTAATAATAGCGGTGTAATGATGTCTTCAACAAGAGAGTTTATAATTTTACCAAATGCACCGCCGATGATTACGGCAACAGCCAGTTCTACAACATTGCCTTTCGTGGCAAAATCTTTGAATTCCTTTAGCATTCCCATAATTATATATTTTAGGTGAGTTAATAAAAGTTACGTGAAGTTCTGCGAATAAGGCTGTTTAAAAAACTTATTAAGAACGTATGTTCATTATTTTTTTAATCCCGGGTATTGCATGTTCAGCCCCTTTAACAAGTCACGCAAAGCTTTAGCTATCATATATTCTTTATACCAGTTCTGATCGGAAGGTACAATCGTCCAGGGCGGGTTATTGCAGTTATCAAAACAATCCTCATACATCTGCATATAAACGTCCCATAGTTTTGCTTCTTCAAAATCCTTTTCATTATACTTCCACATCTTGGTTGGATCTTTAAGTCTTTCACTTAGCCTCTCATGTTGTTCTTCGGCTGATAGATGCAAATAAAATTTCAGGATATGTGTTGAGTTATGCTCCTGTAACAACGCTTCAAAATCATTAATAGCCTTCATCCTCTTTTGAGCTGTTTAATAATCACACCATTTATGTACCCTGGTTACTAATATAT
>CAMLEX010000406.1 GCA_946479055.1 uncultured Bacteroidota bacterium
GAGTGGAGATATTGCTACCGAAAAATTGAAATGGATTTCATTGATTGAAGAATATGCACATTTTTCAAATCCTGACTTCGTGCATGCTTTTTTCGGAAAGATGACGAAAGAACAAATTGGTTACCTGGCTTATAAACATACCGATCACCATCTCCGGCAATTTAATATTTAGATGAGCTGAATTGAAATTAAAATGCCAGGAAGTTAATTGCGGCATTTATAATTCACCCTGCAAGTATTGCAGCGCCACTGTTCCTTTAATTGCCCAGGTTTGGCGGGTAGTAGGTTGCCCCGCGAAAATAACCCCGATAAACCGGTAGACAACCTGGTTATCAGCATTCCTGAACTTGCCAAATACGGGAGCACCAGAATAGCCCTGCGCAGCATAAGGTTTGATAAAATAATAATAACGGGCGGTTCCATTCAGGATAGCCCGGGCACTATCAGAAGTGGCGGGAAAATTAAGTTGCAGGGAAGCATCATAATCAGTAAATCCATCCTGATTAACCTTGCCTTCAAGGCGCTGCTGCCGGGAGTAAAATGCAGGAATACTCCCCGGGTTGGTGGGATAACCAAATGCTACTACTTCCTCCGGCCCGACATTAAGATAGTCCTCATCAATAAGGTCGTTAATAAAAAGGATGTCCGCATCTTCGGGTGTCTTCACGGGTATCTTTAACAAGTCGATCCGGTCAACCATACTGAATATTTCGGTGGCACCGGTAATCTCTTCACTAATGTCGATAGCCATTACCTTCAATTCATAAGATTTCTTTACCGGGTATTTCAAAAATAAAGTGTCAGCACTGAAAGTGATAGCTTGCTTAAGCGGACTCATGCCCTTGATCGCATGATAGTTGCTTACTAAAAAAGTGGTGTCGCCCGACCTGTAAAAAAATGCGGTGCCGGTATGTTGCTGCTTATCGGTGACTACGAAAATCGGGTAGCTGTATTTCGCTAAAGATTGATTATAGCTTGATTGCGCCGACGACAAAAGGGGGAATACCAGTATGCAGGCAGGAACCAAAAAAAATAAATATCGGGTTTTCATGGTGGGATGTAATTTACCTGAATACCGATGGAAAAAAGGTTATGAAAATGCAAATATTACCCGCTGATGTCGTGTTTAATCCCCACTTATCGGTCTGTTGATCAATACTAATTTTCGACAAGTTGGTGCTCCCTGATTGGGATTTCTTTCTCAACAGTTTAATTGCATTGTACGTCGTTGGTTGATGGAGGAAAACAGCAGCTATGAATTACAACTAAAATTGATGTGAAAAAATTTTGCAACTTTTATTTATTCACCTGCTATAGGAACTACCGGAATTTTTTCGAATATTTATGGACCAAAACAAACGAACCCTAACCACCCACCACCATGTACCTGAATAAGCACCTCATCTGCTCGATTACCCGGTATCCGAAAACTATGGATCTGACCTTAGAAGATTTGATAGAAGCCTTACAATACAAACTTCCGGGAATGGACCTGGAAGGCACAACATTCCGGGGCGGATTTGAAATCTTTATTCCCATTGAAGGAGTAACCTATATAAATGATGATGGCCTGGAGCGCCAGCATTATTTTATCATTACGGTGGATTCTATCAAAAATGTAATCAGGATATATATCTATAGGGAAGAACGCCTGAACGCCGCATTTGCTGAGATCAGAATCCCCTTTTGCAACATCTTTTATGCGATAAAAGAATATGTGAAGGAACACCGGGCCGTTGATAAACTACTTGGCAGAATCATTACCTGATCTTCAACAGAGGTTTTTACACACGATAAAGCCTTTTCGTTTCATGCGCACTACTAATACTATCCAGGCCAAAACGTAGCATTTCATATTAACGAATGGTACGATTTATTTCCTCAGGCAAATTCCTATTCTTTTCATTGAGCGGCGCCATCCTTTTCATGTCTGGGTGTTTTGCTGCAGCTTTGTAATGTTTTGTGCAAGGGCAATCACCTACTGTTTCCGGCAGGTACTCTTTATTTGATTTGGCTCTCCCTTTTTGTGTCCGTTAAAAATGAAAACCGTGGCTCGTGTCACGAACCGGAATTAATATCTTGTAGCTTTAAACAGGGGCTGAATGGAAAACTTTTTCATTTACCTGTATACATTTGTAAAAGAATTTTCTTCTGCCAGCCTGATCTTTAGCAGCAAACAAAACCATTCAACAAAACCATCGCTATATGAAACGAATTTCATTTATAAGAAATAGCGCCGCCATTTCAGCCGTAATTATTTTAAAGCCGGGAATCATTTTTGGTTCAAAGGCAAATTCAGCCATCAGGATGGGGATCATTGGATGTGGCAACAGGGGCACTGCTGTGATCTCCTCGATGTCGAAGCATACCAATATTAGTATTATTGCAATGGCTGATCTGTTTGAAGATAAGTTGAAAACGATAGCTCCAAAATTAAACCAGCTAAATACAGCTAAAGGATTTCCCGCCATATCACCAGCAAATATTTTCCAGGGTTCAAAAGCTTACCTCAAACTACTTGAATTAAAAGAGGTGGATGCGGTGCTTATCTCTTCACCGGCATATACCCACCCTACTTTTATGGAAGCAGCCGTTGCGGCAGGCAAACATGTGTATTGTGAAAAACCGGTAGCTACTGATGTTGAAGGATGTAAAAGGATTCAACAAGTGGGTAAAGGATTGGATGGAAAATTAAGCGTGGTGATCGGTTTCCTGATCAGGTATGCTACACCGTATGTTGAAATGGTGAAAAGAATTCAGCGGGCAGATATCGGCGAGCTCGTCAATGCACAGCTTTACTATTTTTCTTCCGGCACCAAAATACATGAATTCAAAAATGTTTCTGAAAATGAATTCAGGATACGGAACCATTATCATTTCCATGCACTGTCAGGTGGTATATTATTAGACCAGGGCATTCACATGCTGGATGTGTGCAACTGGACGCTCAAAGCCAATCCTGCAAAAGCTATAGGCACAGGCGGAGATAAAGGTGGCCCGGATATCGGCGATGCCTGGAATAATTACCAGGTGCTCTACCAGTATCCCGGTAATGCAAATGTGAGTTTTCATTCTACACAGGTGGGTCCCAGCTTCGGTGACGTTTGTTGCAGGTTCATCGGTACAAAAGGCATTGCTGAAGCACACTATAGCGGTGGTGTATTTATCAATGGCGACAATAAATGGGATTCAGGTATTGCTAAATCAGGCGGCGAATTGACTCCCCAGCAACAAGCCGCCGGTGTATTCCTTTCTTCCCTGTACGATGCTGATGCAAACAAAGAGAAAGCTTTTATAACCAGTATAGAAACTGGCCATCACCTGAACGAAACCGCATCTGGCACAGCGTCTACACTTAGTGCTATTTTAGGCAGAGAAGCTGCAGCAACAGGAAAGCAAATGAGCTGGGACGATATGCTTCGTTCATCCCAACAATATGATCCTAAACTTAATTTGTCACAGTTTGATAAAGCATAGGGAAGCCGTTTAATTCACCAGCATAATTACTATTATGGGCTTTAAAAAAGTCACGTATACTTATTCATTTGATAGCAAGACCAGGATAAATAATGAAAAAGCAGTAACCAATAATGGTAGCATTATATTATAAACATATACTTATTTTTAAAAGGTCAAAAAAAATTGTGTAAATCGCTCTTACGGAAGGGGACAAATGATTCTATTTCCTCAATCTGGTTTTACAAGGCGCAAAGATTGCCTCTCACAATTTAATCTGGCAAAATTCCGGATTGGAGATTGGACAAAATATTTGTCAGATTATCATTTTATAAAATCAAAAAAGAGGAATAGAGGTTGCACTGCAGGCTAAGAATATTTTGGGCTATTCAAAGAATATGTATTGGATGTGTTACAAAAAAAGGTTTTACAAACAGGCAGCTGATTTTAAAACAACTTTATCACTACTCAACGATTAAATAATGATAAAGCTCATCAGGATGCCGCCCATTTTGTAAAACCTTGCTTGGTGGTAATGCTGGTAATGTTTAATTACCACCAAACCACGGCTATTTATTTGTAAATCCTTTGCCGCTAACGTTCCATCTCTGCATACTCCCAGGCAGTTTCATTAGTGGCTGTTAGCTGCATTGTTCCATTGGATGTTAACACCACATTTTTCAGTTTATAAAATCCTGATTTATAATTATCAGGTATGGCCAGTCCTTCCACTTTAGCCTGAGAAGGAATATCGCCACCATCACCCTTACAAACGGTTTCAAGAACTTCAATAGATTTCATGGGGCAAAAATACATAACCATTTTACCAGGATAGCTTTCAAGGCGTACCGGTGATAAATTTGCGGTCACTGTTTCACCATGAGTCAATTTCCCTTCTTTCATTCTTTGTTGTAAAACATTTGGCTGGGAGAAGGAGCTGATAATTACTTGTGTTGATTTGCCTGGCTCAGGCTGCGGGTTCCGTTTAGCACCAAAAAGATTTCCAAACAGAGGGTTGTATTCTCTTTTCATATCTCTTAATTTTTAAGTTTCAATGAATTTCAAACAGCACGATCTTGTTTTATTTCATGCAATAATCACGCCATGGAGTTATAAGCACAGCCCACAAATGCAAGTATTATTTATTATTTTTTTAGCCCTCTTTGCTATGAAGGAAACAGGTTACAGGAGCCAATGATATAGATGGGTTCAAAAAATAAAACTCAAAATTTTCCTGCCGTTGATGTCTCAATAAAATAGTGAATTGGGTTTTTCTTCTATCAACGACTCGAATAGCAGAATCAACAAATCCGATCGTTTTGAAACCTCAAAATCTGCAAGCATTTTTCATATAAATAATATACCTGAAGATTAACACCATAGTCAACCTTAATTGAACTCTTTCAACTAATTTCACCGGCCTTTACAAAATAACCTATTCACAATCAAATCATGTTTTTAAAAACACTAACTGTTGCGGGACTTGCTACTTTCGAAATATATGCTGCCATCCCTGCGGGATTTGCATTTGGCCTGTCGTCATGGACAATATTTTTTGCCAGCGTTTTCGGCGGATTGATCGGGGTTTTCGTGGCTGCTTTTTTAGGTGATAAGATCAGGGCATTCTTTTATAAAAACAAGCCTGTAAAAGAAAAGCAAAACAAACATCCCATGATACACCGTATCTGGAATAAATATGGTATCATAGGCTTAGGTTTTCTAGG
>CAMLEX010000407.1 GCA_946479055.1 uncultured Bacteroidota bacterium
ACCACCGAGATCTACACTCTTTCCCTACACGACGCTCTTCCGATCTTGCAAAGAACCATTTTCATCTTTCGTTTCTATTTTAGCAAGACCGGAAAGAAAACAAGCATCACTTATCAGGTGACCAGCACGTCCATGATCGGGATGCCTGTCATGTAATATATTTCCAATAATAATTTCAGGTTGATATTTACGGATCGTTTGAATAAGTTTCAACTGATGTTCTTCATCGTTCTTAAAAAAGCCATCCCGCATTTTAAGATTTTCTCTTACGGATGCTCCTATCAATATAGCCGCATTGGCTGCTTCCTGGTATCTTGTTTCTACAGTACCTCTTGTTCCTAATTCTCCTTGTGTCAGGTCAACAATACCAATTTTTTTTCCAAGTTTTACTTCGTTGATCAATGTGCCGGAACAGCCAAGCTCCACATCATCAGGATGAACGCCAATAGCGAGAATGTCTAATTTCATGAATCAAATTTGAAGCAGCAAATATAGCAATGAAAAGTACGAGGTACGAACTACGAAGTACTTAAGGTTGTAAATGTGCTACAGGTTGCAACAGTTTGCAGATCGTTTTTCGCACTCTCTTTCGAGTTTAATTATTTACAGACAGTAGGCCAGGCTTGAATTTCAGGATTTCGTAGTTCATACTTCGTATTTAAGCGCATTTAAGCTTACTTCCTATACGGATTCCCATACCATGCCCCATCTATCTCATTGGCGAAATTTTCGATCTGGCGATCGGTTTTATCTGATAGATCCCATTTCTGTTTCAGGCTGCTGCCAAAGAAAAAAGCGACGGTTTGATAAAGCCTTGCATTCATGCCGCCCTTATATTCTTTTATTATTTCATAACAGTTATTACCTGTCTGGCGATTGATCAGTTTCATCAAAACCCGGCCCTGGTAAACAGACAGGTTGGATAAAGGTTCGGAAAAACTTTTTCTTAACTCTTTCTCCCTGGATTTGATATATTCTTTTCTTTCTTTTTTATTTTTTACCGTTGCCAGTTTTGCATTAATATCATTGATAGTATGTCCTGCCACTCTTGCATAAGGATAAGTAACATAAACTGCATTGCGCAATCTTGTCCATTCAGCGATCAGCTTTTCCAATTTTTTAGGTGGCAATTTCGACACCCATACCATTGCTTCTTCTTTATAGGATTGCATTTCCTGCTGGTACCAGATGGCATCTACCATAATGGTATCATTCGGCCCCCATTTTTTGGACCTTTCAGCATAAGAAGGCATCGGGGGAATAGAATCTGTAGAATCTTGTGCTGGGCCAATTTGTGCCGCTAATTGAGTACCCGTTAAAAACAGGAGTATCCACAGGGAGGCTTTATATATTGATTTGTATAATTGAATGCGGTTCATCCGGGCATAAATTTATAAAAACTATCTATGCGGAACAAGACAGCCAAAAAACATTTATTGCTGTTTTAAAAATGTGAAAGCTTTAATTCTCTGCACGGAGACGGTTTACCTGGATACGACGTACCATACTGATAATGATACCTATTGCCGTAATAATGATACCCAGCCAGAGCACATTGATAAAAGGGAATTTATACGCCTTTAGTGTAACATATTCTAATATCGCACTGGATTCTTTTACGCCGATATCCGCACCTGAGCCATCGTCTTTTACACTGTTGATACGAACGATAAGACTCTCGGACAACACAGTATCCGGCATGGCAAACGAATTTCCCTTCTGGCTGATCAATAATGGCTCGGTGGTATAACTGGTTTTATTAAAGGAATGAACCTTCAGGCTGGCAACAGTCGCCTTATCACCGGGTTGAAATCCTTCAAACGGCATATTATCTTTTGTGGCTATTTTTTCAAGCACCAAAAATCCTTTAGAATAAAAAATGCTATCGCCGATTTTTACAGGGTTGCTTTTAAAACTTACAGTGTCCTGGTTCTTTTCAGGATTGGGTAATGCTGATATATACGTAAACACATCATGATCCCAATAATGCCGGGAATCGGGATTGGCCATCAACCCTTCATTGCCTTTGTAGTTTACAAATGCATTAGGCTGCAATGTAAATTCCTCATCGCCTGTACGGCTTTTGAAATGTATTGTATAATACCATTGTTGTTTTTTGGGATGTGCTGAATCTCCTAAATATTCAACATCAAATTTTCCCATCTTCATAGGCAGACCTTTTATTAATGTCAGGTTCTCTCCGGTCTTTTCTTTGCTTTCTGTGCCAAAATCAATAGCGATGCCACTGGTATTATGAGAGAGTATTTCTTTTTTAGAAGAAGATATCAATATGCCTAATAATACGAGGCCAAAACCAAAATGGGAAATAGAACCGCCAGACAATTTTAAATTGCCTTTCATGCCCAACCAGATATAGGCAGCATTGGCAACGATAGCATACACACTACAAGCAATCGCCAGCCATATTGCCCCAAGATAACCTGGCCCATGTTTATCATAGTTGATGTTGCCAAACGCAAGGATCAACGTAGCTAATACAACTGAAATTATAGTTGGGACACCTATTTTTTTCCAGAAGGCTTTTCCGGTTGTGCTTTTATATTTTAAGTATTGTGTAACGGCAGTTAACAAGCCTATGATAATAGCGACAAATATTTGTATCTGGTTATACGCCATTTCTTCATCTTCCGGTGCTGCTAATTTTACATTGAATACTTTATTGATAACAGGCAATGATGTTTTGCTGATAATAACGATAGCTGATAAAAAGAAAACCAAAGCACCAATAAACATCCAGAATTCACGGGAGTTACCGCTTTCTTCTTTGGTGATGGTTGGTACCTGTTTTTGTATTTGGTAAATAATAAATCCAAGACCGACAAGAATTGTAAGAAAAGCAATAGCCGGAACATTAATAAAATAAGAGGCAAGGAGAAGAACAATACCTGTAGCTCCCGTTATCGTTCTTTGATCAGAAGTAGTAGCAACAAGGAAAGCAGGCAACCAGGTGAATGCATATAGCAATAAGTACAACTGCCCATTCATACCCAGATCAGTAAAGGCATGCACAGATGCTTCACCCAAAATACCACTGCGGGTAAGAAACGTAGAATAAAGAATAAAAATGAATGTCAGGAAAAGAAACAAATAAGTTGAACGCTGTGAATGCCCGCTATGTTTATAAATAAGTAAGGTATGCACACCTGCCACCAATATCAGCCAGGGAACCAACGATGCATTTTCAACAGGGTCCCATGCCCAGTAGCCACCAAAGGTTAACGATTCATAGGCCCATGCGGCGCCCATCATAATACCAACACCCAAAATTGCTAATGAAAAAAGAGACCAGGGCAATGCAGGCCTTAGTACTTCACCGAATTTTTTTGTCCATAGTCCCGCAATAACAAAAGAAAATGGCACAAGGGTAGAAGCAAAACCCATAAACAAAACAGGAGGGTGGATGACCATCCAATAATTTTGCAAAAGCGGGTTAAGATCGTTGCCATCTTTAATAGTAGACATATAATCAGGCCGCAAAGCCTGAGTCACATCCATATTGATATGCAAGGCAGGAGCATTATCTAATACACCAGAATCTCTCAATAAAATAAATGGATTGGAACCCAGCTTTTCTCCAAAGAAATAGATACCGGCGATCATAGTCGCCAGGCAGAACTGGGCGAAGCTGACCACTGTCATTACCGGGGCTTCCCATTGTTTGCTTGTTTTGATCAGTATCAATCCGAGCATACAATGCCATATGCTCCATAATAAGAAACTTCCTTCCTGACCTTCCCACATTGAAGCAAGCAAATATTTTGGTTCTAATGAACGGCTGCTATGTTGCCAGGCATATTTGTATTCAAACAGATGATTGGAGTTGATGTAATACAATATAAAGATGATTGAAGCTACAGAAATCGCTTCCGTAATGAAAGCATAGCGGGCCAATCTTTTCCAGTAACCGGCATCAATTCCCTGTTTTGATACAGTGGATTTAAAATAGGCGAATGTAGCCACCAACGAAGCCACCAAAGAAAGGACAATAAAGAAATGGCCTAACTGACCGGATAGAAGATGCTCGCCTGTGTAATTCATTATAGGGAGAGAGTTTTTATAAAAGATGACCGTTGATTGTTGTTAGTTGACCGGCAGCGGTCATCGGCCATTTTATTAATATTTTGCTTCTGCTTGTATATTTTTCTCAGCAGCTTTCATATCATCCTTATACTTGGAAGGGCATTTTGTTTGTATGCTTTTGCAATCAAAGTAATCGCCCATGTATTTGCCTTTTAATACAAGCCGTTCGCTGATCTCAAAATTTTCCGGTTTAGGATTATGGTATATAACTTTTACAGACTTCCCCAATGTATCAACAGCGGTAAAAGCAAGGTAATTCGGATTTTTCAAGGCATCGTATTCTACCGGCTGCGATTTGTCAAGCCGGGCCATCAGGTGAACGAATTTGCCCGGTTTGGAAATAGCCGTGTCTACTGTATCGTAGGTAGTAGCTGTTTGTAAAAAACTGATTAGTACTGCGATGGCGGCAGCTACTAAAACAAGTAAAATGATGTGGATCTTTTTCATGATGTTTTCTTCGGCAAACCAGGTTTTAAAATGCGCAGCGAAATTACGTCAAAAAACTGTCATGGCAGCTGGTTTTTGTATTAACGGAAGAGACGATGCTTTGTTCATCGAAATCAAAAAAAACTTAAAAATAGAGTTGCATTATAAGGTGAATGCTGTCAACTGTCATCTTTATACTCTCAACGTCTTTAAATAGTTGCATATCGGGTGTATTCTTCAGCCCGGATGCTTTGCCCTTATCTTTGCCGGGTATAAATAATGCCATATGATATTTGAACTTTCCGAAGAACAGTCAATGATCCAGAAAGCTGCGCGGGATTTTGCCAAAAACGAATGTCTGCCCGGAGTTATTGAGAGAGATGAAAAACAGCAGTTTCCCCGCGAACAAATTATAAAATTAGCTGATCTGGGATTCCTGGGCATGATGGTAGACCCGCAATATGGTGGCGCAGGAATGGATACGGTGAGCTATGTTCTGGCGATGGAGGAAATCAGTAAGATAGATGCCAGTGTTAGCGTTGTTATGAGTGTGAACAACAGCCTTGTTTGTTATGGTCTGCAGGCTTTCGGTTCAGAAGAGCAAAAACAAAAATACCTGACCCCGCTTGCTCAGGGGAAA
>CAMLEX010000408.1 GCA_946479055.1 uncultured Bacteroidota bacterium
ATTTTAAAAATCTCAGCCAGTTCCTGCTGAACACCAAAGGGACGTTGCGTACCGGTCCAGACAGTCAGCTTTCCATCAACCCACTCTGCCACCGCTGCTCTTGGTTCCAATGGTACATGTGCTATATAATGGATGTTATATGTTTTGGAATGTTTGAAGTCAGCTTCTTTTAATCCGCGTTCTATATCTCCTTTTATATCACCAGGATTTCTGCCGCCATCGGCACGGACTGCATCCTGAACGAGCCAGTCAAATATGTTTTCATTCGATGGTTGCCCTTTGCGTTCTTCCCATTTGGCATTAATGGACTGCAAGGCTTTTCTGGCAGTTTTTATATCAGGTGCTGTTACTCCAACAAAGTTTCCATCCTTCACTACCGTTACACCCGGTATACTGCTTGCTTTTGCAGTATCCGCTTCCAGCAATTTTGCCCCGTAGGAAGGAGCCCGCAACACTTTACCATACAACATACCCGGCAATTTCATATCCGAAACATATACATGTTTACCGGTGATAAAAGTCCGTCCATTTACCCTGGGTACCGTTTTTCCTGCGACCTTCCAATCCTTTGCCGCAATCAACTGCACTTTTTCTGAAACAGGCATCAGCAGTTGCTGACCCTTTGTTAATTCACCATAACCTATTTTTTTATTGGCAGCGTTATCAATGATCATTCCGTTCTCTGCTTTTAAATTAGCAGCGGGAGTATTCCAGTTTTTTGCCGCCATTTCTATCATGCCTTCGCGGGCTGTGGCCGCAGCTTTACGCAATTGCGGACCCATTTGTGGAGTGGTGAGGCTGCCATAAGTACCCCTGTCGTAAGGCACGAGGTCCGTATCTCCCATGATCATTGTAACAGATGAGATAGGCACCATCAATTCTTCCGCCACCAATTGCGACAATGATGTCCGTATGTTCTGTCCTACTTCCACTTTACCTGTGTACACGGTCACTTTTCCATCTTCGCCAATATGTATCCATGCGTCTACCTCGTTTACCGGATCGGGTGATGATTTGTGTAATAAAGTTTTGTTCTCAACTGAAAGGATATCTTGTAACACAAAGGCAACGATCAAACCACCGCCGGTGAGTTGAAGAAATTTACGCCTGTCCAATGAGAATTGAAAACGTGGTTCAGGCGGCAGTTCATCCTTTTTTGGTTCAAATGGATGAGATAAATAATCCGGATTTTCCATCATTAGTTATTTATGATTTAGAAGCCAGTTGAATGGCTTTAATAATATATGGATAGGTTCCGCAACGGCAGATATTCCTGTTCATTGCTTTTATAATGGCATCTTCCGAAGGGGAAGGATTGTTCTTCAGCAGTGACACTGCCGACATGATCATGCCCGAAGCACAATAGGAACATTGAAAACCATCTATAGTAAGAAAGGCCTCCTGCACTGCATGGAGTTTTCCGTTTATTTCGAGACCTTCAATAGTGGTCACCTCTTTGCCGACAACGGAATTGACAGGTGTAATACAGGATGGCGAAGGATTACCGTTTACCAGCACCGTGCAGGCGCCACAAGCTCCTTCGCCGCAGCCATATTTGCTGCCGGTTAAACCAAGGTTGTCACGCAATACGGTCAATAATTCAACATCAGGATCCACCGTTACTTCGTGCTTTACACCATTAATAGTTAAAACCATGATTAAGGTTTTTATGTGATTGTGAATTTACAAAATATGTAAAACCGATCCTGCAGCGTTCGTTAATTAACAATCTATTCTTATAGTCAGCTTTATCTTTTATAGCTATTCAGTTTAAATGCAATTGAAATAATACCCGGTTCATCTTGATTAATGATAAGTTGTTTCATGAAAATACTAATTTCCTGACGTGTTCCTTTATGCATCACTTGCTTATTAGCTGCGAATTCAGCTAAAATAAAAATCTTACATTTTTACTCAATCAAGAATTAACTTCATTTACAAACAACAAACCTTATAGCTATGAGAAAAACAATGTTTTCTTTGTCATTCCTGCTTTATACCAGTATATATAGTCAGCAGGTTCCGGCATTTAATGGACTGGATATGAATCTCGGTAATTTATCACGTTTATCGGATGCTAAAACAAGATCCATCAGCCCTGAAAATTTTACAGGTGCAAAAGGTAAAGGCGGTATGGCCGATCCATCGCTGGATAGCGGTAAAAGAAATGTGGCCAATTCATGGTATGCGGCAAAAGATCTTGGCAAAGGATGGAAAGTAAATCCCTTTTTAGAAATACTAGGTGGTGAAACAATAACGATAGCAGAAATAGAAGGGTCCGGCGCCATCCAGCATATATGGATGACGCCAACCGGTAACTGGCGTTTTTCTATTCTACGTTTTTACTGGGATGATGAAAAGGAACCTTCGGTTGAAGTGCCTGTAGGAGATTTTTTTGGAATGGCGTTCAATGAATATGCTCCTTTGAATTCGTTGGCTGTTACCGTCAATCCCGGAAGTTCTTTCAATTGTTACTGGAAAATGCCGTTCCGAAAAAAATGTAAAATAACCATGGAGAACGTGAATCACAGGGAATCCATGCGGCTTTATTACCAGGTGGATTATACATTGACGGAAGTAGGAGAGGACGAAGCTTATCTGCATGCCCAGTTCAGAAGATCCAATCCTACTACGGGCTCTCTGCATACAATGGTAGATAATATAAAAGGCAAAGGCCACTATGTGGGTTGCTACATGGCATGGAATGTAAACAATAATGTGTGGTGGGGAGAAGGAGAAATAAAATTCTTTATGGATGGCGATACGCAATATCCTACCATTAATGGTACGGGCACGGAAGATTATTTTTGCGGATCCTATAATTTTGAAAATAGTAAAACAAAGCAATACCAGGAATTTTCTACCGCGTATGCAGGCTTGCACCAGGTGATACGTCCTGATGGTCTTTACAAATCGCAGCAAGCCTTTGGAATGTATCGCTGGCATATCATGGACCCCATCCGTTTTGAAAAAGATCTGCGCATTACTATACAGGACCTTGGCTGGCGCCACGATTGGAGGTATTACCCGCAAAAATCCGATATCTCTTCCGTGGCATTCTGGTATCAGCGGGAACCGCATGCGAAATTTCCAAAGCTGCCATCTAAAGATGATCTTGAAATTCCAAGATGGTAAGTTTTTTTAATTTCCGGTTCCACTGTTGTTCGTGTTGTTGGTGAGAAGAAAACACCAACAACGGCGTAAATAGTTAAAACCATGATTTAGGTTTATATGTGATTATAATTTACAAAAAATGAGCAGAACACTACGGAGAACAAGTAAGGCGGCTAATTAATATTTTGATATGCTGAAAAGTCCGAAGGACTTTAATATTAAAAACCGTGAGTTTCACTCACGGACGAGAAGCCCAAAAGCAGGACAACCCTGAGGGGGTTGAATGTGCGAGAATGCCGAAAAGGTATGAATATTTTTTTGTGAGTCACATTCAACCCCTTCAGGGTTGACGTCGTTTTATTTTCTGCAATCCCCTGATTGCATCAGGGGTTATTCATATTAAAGCCCTTTGGGCTTTTATACTCGTATAAATTGACATAGCACCAGCAAGAATCATTGAAAAATCAGTGACATCGTAAAAAACATTATCGTGATTGATTCAACCGGCACCCATCGTACTATTCAATTTTAGTTGTTACTTCGAAGGATAATAATAAAACGATTGATCCTACAAACTACATCAGATGAAAAAAACATTCTCCTTTATTACGGCGTTGATCGCTTTTTACCTTGCTTCATCGCAACCTTTCGAAGCTAATTGGGCCTCGCTCAATAAACGGAAGATACCGGAATGGTTTCACCAGGATAAGTTCGGCATATTTATTCACTGGGGCCTGTATGCGGTGCCTTCTTATGCGCCAGTGATACCCAACAGCGGTGACAGTTATGCAGAATGGTATTGGTACCGTCTTAATGAAAAGAAAAAAGAATTTAAAGAATTTCATGATAAGAATTACGGAGCTGATTTTTTATACCCGCAATTTGAAACGCAGTTTAAAGCCGAACTATTTGATCCACAGCAATGGGCCGATGTGTTTAAAAAATCTGGCGCACGGTACGTGGTCTTAACATCCAAACACCATGAAGGTTATTGCTTATGGAACAGCGCTGAAGCGGACCGTACCTGGCAAAGACCCTGGAACGCAGTAACAGGTACACCTAAACGTGATCTCCTGGGTGACCTCAGTAACGCGGTCAGGTCATCCGGCTTAAAAATGGGTTATTATTATTCGCTCTATGAATGGTTTAATCCACTATGGCTAACCGATAAAAAAAGATATGTAACCGAGCATATGATACCCCAGTTCAAAGACCTGGTAACAAAATATAAACCGGCTGTTATATTTTCTGATGGTGAATGGGAGCTGTCTGATACAGCCTGGCAAAGTGAAAAGTTACTGGCCTGGTTGTTTAATGAATCACCGGTAGCGAAGGAAGTAGTGGTAAATGACCGCTGGGGAGGTAATACCCGTGGAAAAAATACCGGGGCCACCTACACTACGTCCGAATACGGAAGTGGTATGGACGCGAGTGTAACCTGGGAAGAAAACCAGGGTATCGGTCACTCGTACGGATACAACCGCAATGAAAAGCTGGAAGATTATAAAAGCAGTCGTGATCTAATTTTAGTGCTGGTAGATATTGTATCAAGAGGTGGTAACCTGTTGCTGGATGTTGGTCCAACCGCCGATGGCCGCATCCCGGTCATTATGCAGCAACGTTTGGCAGATATGGGAACCTGGCTGCAAACAAATGGAGAAGCTATTTATGGAACAAAAGCGTACAAACAGTCTTATCAATGGAGCGAGGGTAAAATACCCCAAAAAAAGGATGAGAGTTTTATGTCAGGTTATAGTGTAAGCAAGCTGGTAAAACCCAACAAGAACAATGCGCATATCGAAGCATTTTTCACTACCAAAAACAAAGACCTGTTTTGTATTGTTCCTGGCTACCGTTCAAAAATAAAGCTGCGCAATTTTAAACCCGCGGCAGGAACTACGGTTAGCATTTTAGGCAACAATAAATCATTGTCCTTTAAACAAGCCGGTACTGATTGTATCATCGATCTTTCCGGCATGCAACCCGGTGAAATGTTGGCGGAGCTATTTGTTATTAAACTTAAAAACGCTTTATAAGGTTGAGAGTAATA
>CAMLEX010000409.1 GCA_946479055.1 uncultured Bacteroidota bacterium
CATTCAGCATCACATACATATCATTAGCCACACACCATCCAACCACTTCTTTCACCCGGTTAAGCCAGGCAGGGTCAATTTTCGCTTTGGCCGGATCGCTTAAATGAGTCCAAACCCAGTTACAGGGAATCCGTACAGAATTGAAACCTATTTGTTTTATAAATTTCACATACGATTCGGTCATTTTACTATTCTGCCAGTCGCCTTCGGCTGGGGATTCCATGGTATTGCCAAAATTTATTCCCAAATGCATTTTTGCCGCCAGTTGTACGGCCGTGCTGCTCATTCCAGAAGCATCTGGTGCTTTGGGGCTTGTGTTATAAGACGGGTAGATAGTAGGCGGTTGAGTAATCTTTACCCGCCTGTTCTGGCCGTTTGATGAGCTTATATCTAAATAGCCTGAGCGACTCGCTCCTGTACCGTTTTGGCCTAAGGTTGTTAAGTGAATTGTGGCGCTGCCACTGCTGCCCGTTTTTTTATCTATTTCCAACCACGAAGAAAGAGGGTTATTGACACTCCACGCTGCGTTAGATGATATTGTTATATCGGATGCCCCCCCTTCGGCTGGAAAAGTAATTGCACTTGGAGAAACTGATAGCTCAGCGGCAACTTCATTCTTTTTTTTACAGGATATAAGCGATAATATCGCCATAAGAAATCCTAAAATAATAGGGGTACGTTTGATATTATTCATTTTAAAAATTTATACTATTTATTATAAATATTTCTGTGAACTAAGGAAGGGCCAGGAAATTCAAACGCCTGTCATCCTCCTTATTTGAAAGTTATCTTGCGGCGATAGCAAAGCGCCATAGTAAGCAGATCCTTTATTTGTTTTAAAGAACAGCCTGTGGAAACAGGCTGTTCTAACGAGTGCTAACTGCTTATGCTATATGTGATCTATTTTATTTTTACAACTCTGAAATTATCAAAGCCACCATAAAAGCCGGTAGCAGTAGCTGATGCGGCGTAATTCTTAATCCTTACATTGAGACCAGTTTTACCGGGTGTGGGGCCTAATAAATTTGAGAGTGAAGTAACAGGAGCTCCCCTTCCTTCACCAAGTGTAAGATCGGCTTTTAGGAACCTGGATAGCGGGATAGTAACAGTTATCCAACCTTTGGTAGTATATGCCGATGTAGCTGTTGAAGAAGTTTTCCAGGGCTCGTACAGTGCTATATAAGAATCCGTGAAACCACTTTGAATACGAAGTGAGCCACCGTTCCATGAATTGGGAATATTCATTTCAAATTTCAAAGCCCAATGACCAACCGTGTCGGTTAAATTAGCAGCAGGTACCCACAATGCATCCCCAATGGGTATATGGCTATTACTTGCACCAGCAGCCAGAGGGCCATCTTTTATAGAAATGAACATGCCTGTGTTACCGGTCATTTCAGGGCAATCTGATATCCATCCCCCGTTACTCACGACAGAAAGCCTGGATCCACCCCACCATTGCCATCCAAAGGCATCTCCCCATTCAAAATTTCCTAATACGCCGGTTATGGGACTGTTACGGTACTTAACATTATACACATTATTAACATCATAAACAGTAGTAACAGTACCAAAGGGTGTTGTAATAGATACCTGCCCACTTTGTGAAATGTCAGGCAAAACGAAACCTACGGAACTTCCATCATCTGATGAAACAAAAGAGGTAATACTTGTACCGGCATAAGTAAATGTTTCAATACTTTTCAGGTATGTACCATAGATGTAAACTGAATCGCCAGTATTGGCATTTTCATTGGAAACGGCTGTAATGGTTGGCGTTGCAACTATTTTAAAAACAACTGTACCGCTCTTGGTAGTTACTACTACATCTCCGCTCATAGGAGCTGGATTTGGCATAACAAAACCAAGGGAAGTTCCATAGTAGTCTGATACAAAGGAAGCAATGTTAGTTCCTCCATAAGAAAGACTTTCAACTAAAACCAGGTTGGCTCCATAAAGAAAAACAGAATCTCCCGGGTTGGCGAACACGTTGGATATTGCCGAAATAACCGGTGTGTCTGGCCCCAGTTTAAAGGAAAAGGTAGTTGTACCCGCCGTTGTTGTATATTCTATCGTATAGAGCTTGCTGGTATCAATTGTTGAAAAAATCATGGGCGGTATTTGCACTACTGCACTGTTAGGAGAAAACAAAGTGCCGTTAAAAGAAGTAGATACACCATTAAATTTTATTTCAACCGCATTTTGCAAATGCTGACCTGTAATAACCACCCACTGACCATCCGCTACAAGGCTATGAAGCGCTGTGTCATTTGGAGAGGCGACATAATCAATAACTCCGGTAATTACAGGATTTTGCTCTATATTCTTTTTGCAGGAAGTCATTAACAGTAGTAACGCCATCGTTATACTGAAAAAAAGAAAGCCAGCATTTATTTTATGTATTTTTTTCATAATCATTTATTTTAAATTCTTAATTTATTAAGAACAATTAATTAATAATACTTTACCGGTGCATCTGCCAATTTTGGATTTGCTGTTAACTCTGCTGCCGGTATTTGCAATGTAAATGAGCTCGCTGTTGCAGAAAGCACCGGCACAACAGGACCATTGGCATCTGGTGTAGCAACCCCGTTATCATAATTGAAAAAAGCACGGTTTTGCGCATTTATAATAGACAAGGCTTTTGGCATGTTCCAATAAGAAAGCCTTACCATATCCCCCCAATATTGTCCTTCAAAAGCCAACTCAATTCTTCTTTCTTTAATAATACTGTCAATGTCTATTGTTGTAGCCTTCTCAAGACCAGCCCGTATTCTTACTTCGTTAAAGTAATCTAACGCCTCATCATCGGAGGTGCTGCCATTATTGCCAAGAATAGCTTCAGCATATATCAGGTACACATCGGCTAACCTTAACGCAGCATCATGTTCAGGCGATGACCATAAATCCATAAGCGGCGAACTGTTATCTACCTCGTTGCCAATAATGTGTTTTTTCATACTTGATCCCGTAGCCTTGTAACCACCATTCGCCGCATCCAATTCAGGATAGTGATCGCCGTTAACCATAAAGGTGGCCCTTCGCCTTACGGCATCTTTACCCGAATACAATAAATACAAGTCGTAAGTAGGTTTCATAGAAGCCCATCCTCCAACTTTTTTGGGCATAATAGTAACGGTTGGAGCATAGTTATTCCACGTATTACCACCACCGTATCCAACGCCTGCCTGCCATTGAAACGCAAATAACATTTCCGGAACATCGTTATTTTGTGGTTTAAAAAGGTCATAATAACCTTGGTGGTTAGGATCATCCTGTCCAAACAATGCTAACCCTTTATTTTTGCACACATTTCCTGCATATTTTTTGGCACTGTCTAAGTAAGCCTCGTTGCGTGTGCCATTACCCCCTAAACCCGCCATTGTTAAATACACTTTGCTCAGCATACCTTGCGCCGACCATGTAGTTACCCTGCCGGCAACATCAGTAGCAGGCAGGTTTTCTACTGCATAAGTAAGGTCGTTCGTTACAAATTTGTACACATCCGGTACTACGATGCGGTTAAGCAGGGGGTTATCAATCAGCTTGGTGTTGTCTTCAATAATAGGTACGGCACCCCAATGCAACACCAAATTAAAATAAGCATATCCCCGTATAAACCTTGCTTCGGCTATCGCCGCGTTTTTTTCTGCTGCTGGAATCGTAGCGGGGGCATATTGTTGTATGCCGAGAATAGTATTGTTGCATTGACCAATAAGGATGTATAATCCTGTCCATGCATTTTTCACAATGCCGTTAGAAGCCGAAGGGTTTACCCCGAAAAGTTCATTATTATCAATACCCTGGTATTGACCAGTAGTTCCGTTTCCACTTAAAACATCGCCAAATGGTAAAAGACCTTCGTGATGCCACTGAAAATTGGCAGGCCCTCCGTAAAGGCTGGCGGTAGCCATTCTTATTTCTTTGGTAGATTGATAAAAGTTATTGGAAGCAATTTGAGATTTCGAAGGGCGGTCGAGAAAATCCTTTTTACATCCGGCTACCGCCACAAGCAATAGCAAAGGGATGAATAGTTTATTTATTGATTTCATAAAAGTTAATCGTTTTTTTTACTTTGTTAATTTCACATTTACACCAACGGAAAATACTCTTGACTGAGGATAATACCCTCCATCATAACCAGCCTCCAATGCATTCCACGAACCAACTTCAGGATCCATACCCTTGTATTTTGTTATGGTGAATGCGTTGGATACATTAGCATATAACCTAAGAGAATAGATATGCGCTTTCGCCAATATATGTTGAGGCAAATTATATCCTATGGTAATGTTTTTACAACGAATAAAGGAAGCATCTTCTAAAAACAAATTTGTAAAACGCTGATTTTCATTTGCATTACCGTTCCTCAGACCCACAATCGTAGTATTGGGGTTGGTAACATATACATTATTTACATCATTAGGGTCACCGGCAGGGTCAACTAAAGCAGTTTTGGCATAATTTAATATCCCGGTAAAGTAGTTGGTATTATTTATAGGGTACATTTGGTTAACCGGCAATTCATTATACACTTTGTTGCCGATGCTTCCACTAAAGAAAATGTTTAAATCAAAGCCTTTATAATTAAATGAGTTATTGAACCCAAACTGAAATTTTGGTAGTGGTGAACCTAAGAAAGTTTGGTCCCTTGTATCAATAATACCGTCGCCATTTAAGTCTTTGAACATACGGTCGCCATACCATATACCTTTATTATTATCTAATCTGTCAATTGGCTTAACATTTCCCTGTTGGTCGGCCGGCAAAGCGTGGTTTTTAAAATCATCGGCAGTAGCAAATACGCCATCATAAATATAGCCGAAAAATGAGCCAATAGGTTGGCCTGCTACGGTTTTTGAGTTTCTCGAAACAAGGCTGGCATCAGCGCCGGCACCTAAGTTCAATACTTTATTAATATTACGCGATACAGTGATATCAGTTTTCCATGAGAAATTTTTGTTTATGATATTGGTGGTTCCTACTCTAATGTCAATTCCTTTATTGCTCATAGAGCCAACATTTACATAAGGCGCCTGCATTGCACCTGGCGACCACCCGGCAGTAGTACCGGAATACGCAGCATATGGTACTTTTAATAATATCCCATCGGTATGACGATCGTAAACATCTATTGAAAAATTTAATCTCCAGTTAAAGAAT
>CAMLEX010000410.1 GCA_946479055.1 uncultured Bacteroidota bacterium
AGGGCTTCTTACGCAACTACTGGAAATGAGGCATCTGGCTTGGGTGCTTTCGATTACCTGTCGACCATCAATATTGGTTCTACTGTTTTAGGGTCGCCTGCCGCACCTCAGTCATCAAGCGGTTTAAACAATAATGGCTTAATTAGTTATACCCGCACATGGGAAAAAGTAGAGCAAAAAAACCTGGGGATTGACCTTGAATTCTTTGATAGTCGTTTAACTACCACCTTTGACATTTTCGAAAAAAACAATATTGGAATGTTGATCAATGTAAACTATCCTTCTGTATTGGGTGGCGTTGCACCTAAAACCAATAGCGGTAAATTCAATACTAAAGGCTGGGAGTTTATTATAGGCTGGAAAGATACAAAAGGTGACTTTAGCTATAATATGGCATTTAATATCGGTGATACAAAAACCATGGTATCTGGAGTTGAAGGTGCTGATAGTTATGGAGCCGGCAGAAACGGAATCGTAAACGGACGCCCATGGCAATCCTGGTTTGTATACAAAACAGATGGTTACTTTAAAAGCCAAGCTGAAGTTGATGCCTATTATGCTGCCTACGGAACCAGTACCAACCTGGCCAACATGCCTAAAAACAATCAGGCTGTAGCTTTACGTCCGGGTGATACAAAGAGAGTTGATGTTGCGGGAACAGGTAACATTACCAATATAGGTGACGAAAAGAGTTCTTTAGTATATGCCGGCGATGGCACTCCCCATTTTAATTTCGGCTTCAACTTGGGTGGTTCATGGAAAGGATTTGATTTAAATGCTTTCTTTCAAGGTCAGCTGAAACAGAATATCATGCGCAGCGGTTATATGGCTTATCCATTTGGTGCAATATTTACAAATCAAAATCCTGCATTTTTGGGACAAACATGGACAGAAAGCCGTCAGGATGCATTATTTCCCCGCTTAACAGTTAACCCAACCCGGGCTAAATGGAATTACGAAAACAATGATTTCATGTTACAAAATAACCGCTACATCCGCTTAAAAGCGTTGGTGGTAGGGTATACTTTACCTCACAGAATGACAGAGAAGATAAAGTTATCGAAAGTGAGGTTCTACTTCTCAGGAAATGACTTATGGGAAGCAACCTCTATAAAAGATGGTTTTGACCCTGAAATGGGCGAAGCTTCTATAAACAGTGGCTATCCGTTTGCACGGACGTGGTCGTTCGGATTAAACGTTGGATTTTAGTAACCAGTAATGATTAAAGCAATGAAAAAGATATTCAATTATATAATTATAGGGGTGTTTGGCATCAGTATTTCTGCATGCCAGAAGGATTTTATAGACCTGAACCCTACTGCACAATATACAGATGCAGTTTATTTTAAAAAACCCAGTGACTTTAAAGCATATGCGACCGGCTTTTATGGCCGGCTTCAGGGATGGAGTTTTAGCAACATGGACAATAGCTCAGACCTGTCTGCAAATACCAATGGGAACGGTTATGATATCGGTTATGGCACTATAGCAGTTGGAAGTACCAGTTGGGATTATAACGGTATTAGAAGCTGTAATATTTTGCTTGCAAAAGCCAGCACTTATACAAATCCGGCAGAAATAAGTCAATATATTGGTGAGGCTTACTTCTTTAGGGCTTATACTTATTTTGGCTTGCTGAAGAGTTTTGGCGGTGTACCAATCGTAACAACTGTACTGGATGTAAACTCTCCTGATCTATTCGCAAAACGAAATAGCCGTTACCAGGTGGTTGCACAAATTTTAACAGATTTAGACGAGGCTATTGCCAAATTACCAATTGAGCAAAACATAACTGCTACAGATAAAGGAAGAGCAAGCAAATGGGCAGCCAAGGCTTTGAAAGCCCAGGTTTTACTGTTTGAGGCTACCTGGGAAAAGTATGTAGGGCAAACTCCTGATGGGGATGGCACAAGCAAAGGTGCCGGCACAGCAGGATACGACCCTGCCAATGTAAACAAGTATTTGACAGAGGCTATAGCGCAGTGTCAGGACGTTATGACCAATGGAGGCTATGAATTATGGAACAAAAATGCTAATTCAAAAATGGCAAATTCAAGTTCCTGGTATTTGTTCAATCTTGAAGACGCAGGGTCTAATCCCGGTGGATACGATAAAACTTCGAATAAAGAGTTTATTCTATATCAGACTTATGACTACACCTATAAACAGGCGAGGCTGAACATTACATGGACTTCAGGACAATTATATCCGAGTCGGAAATTTGTAGATATGGCAGTGTGTACAGATGGATTGCCTCCGGCTAAATCGCCTTTGTTTCAGGGGTATCATACCGAAGTTTCAGAATTTCAGAATAGGGACAGACGTTTGTTGAACTACCTGTATGCTTCCACAACCGCACCTGCATCTGTTACACTGGACTTTGGAAGTCTGGGATCAAGTGGTTATGGAAACAGCAAGTATACGGTATACGGCTTTGGTTCAAGAAGGATTGACAATACCGAATCTGCCAATTGGCCAATTATTCGCCTGGCAGAGGTTTATCTGACTTACGCAGAAGCATTAGTTGAATTAAATGGCAACATTACAGATGCGCAACTTGATGCTTCTATTAATAAATTAAGAGAGCGTGGAGCGGTAGCACCTTTAACTAATGCATTGGCAGGAGCTAATGGTTTGGATATGAAAGAAGAAATAAGAAGAGAAAGAGCGGTGGAGTTATACCGTGAAGGCAAGCGCTTTGAAGATTTAAAACGCTGGGGCATTCTGGAAGCCTCTTTAAATACTTCTCGTTTGGGCAGAGTTGTAGGTGACGCCAGTTACGCTACACCGTTTAAAGATGCATCAGGTCAGCCAACTTCTCTTTATAAATCTACGTCGTATGTGTGGGGAGAAGAGGCAGTGCAAACGCCAAAAGGTATGCTAAAAAGTGTAGTGGTTTCAAGTTCTGTAAACCACACTGTTGCGGCAAAACATTATTTATATCCCATACCGTTGAGCCAAATCATATTAAATAAGAATTTGCTTCAAAACCCTGGCTATAACTAATAGAACAGACAACCTAATTGGATTATCACTAGATCTTTAGAAATTATGAAAAAGTTACAAATTTATAATATACTGAGTTGGTTAGGCATCCTCTCCTGCTTCGCGATTTTGTTCGCTTCCTGTGAGAAGGACCCAAAATTCAGAGAATTTAATTACCCCGAGCTTACTGTAAATGATTTTTCTCCGAGCGCCGGGCGTCCCGGATATCAAGTTACCATTAAAGGCACTAATTTCGGAGACCTTAAGAAAGCGGTTACTGTTTATTTTAATGGTGTACCCGCTACCCAGGACGACATCGTTAGTGTTGCCGACAAGCAGATCGTAGTAACCGTTCCTAAAAATGTAACTAGCGGAAAAATCACCGTGAAGGTATGGCAATTCACCAAAGAGGTGCCCGGTAATTTCACCTTTATACCGGGTGGAGAGATTACCAGTATTTCTCCCGGGTTTGGCCTGGAAGGTTCGTTAGTTACCATACTAGGTAAGAACTTTGGGACAACACAGAGCGACATTAAGGTTACTTTTGGTGGAGTTAATGCCGAAATATTCTCCACAACGGATACAAAGATAGAAGTAAAAGTACCTGTTGGAGGTATTACGGGGACTGTAAAGGTTTATGTAGGCTTACAAGAAATTGAGGGCATTTATTTCCTTGTTGGTGAAGAAAAAATAACAGGAACCATCATTGGAACACCCGGTTCATGGAGCAACAATCCTGCTACAACAATTGCAGCCGCATTTGATGGAAACACAGCAACTTTTGTTGATGGTGCTGTTGCATCAGGATATCTCGGTTTTGATTTAGGCATTTCAGGTAAAGTGAAACTGAAGAGGATGCGTTATTATCCTAGAGCAGGTAATGCAGCAAGAATGAACGGTGCCAGAGTATATGGGACAAATGACCCCGATAAAGTGGGCACTACTAATGGCGATCTTTTATACACAATCGCCACAGCTCCTGCTTATGATTGGAATGTAGCAGAAATAAACAGTGCTACCAGCTACCGCTACCTATATCTGTATTTTGCTACCGGAAATTTGAATGTAAGTGAACTTGAATTCTATGGCATTAAGGACAAATAAGACCTAAAATTGATACTTCCGGGTTGGTATACACCAACCCGGAAGTATTTTTTATCTACACCATTGGGTTTGCAATTATTCCCTATTAATTTAAAAATCTCAATTATGAAACTATTTACTAACCTTGTTCTGCTTTTTGCAGGATCAATATTTCTTTTAAACTGCAGTAAGAAAGATGCTGCTACTCAAGTACCAGATCCAATAAGTCCACCTGAGGGTACTACTTTATCTATTGATACACTGGCACCAAGCTCCCCAATGAAACATGTTGGAGGATTACACACCGCAGCAGATTTTGCAAGAATAAAAACAAAGCTGAATGAGAATGCACAACCGTGGCTTTCTGGATACAATAAACTTCTTGCAAATTCACATGCTCAGTTATCTTATACCCCGAATCCTCCTGAAAAGCTGATTCGCGGCGGTGGCAGTGCAGAGGAACCGGAACCTGACAACTATTCAAGAGCATTTAATGATGTAGCAGCGGCTTATCAACTGGCATTGAGGTGGAAAATTTCCGGAGATGATGCATATGCACAAAAATCCATTCAGATATTGAATGCCTGGGCGAGTATCTGTAAGCGCATCAGCGGTGATTCGAATGCTCAACTGGCAGCCGGTATTTATGGCTATCAATTTGCAGTGACGGCAGAATTAATGAGGGATTATAGCAATTGGCAGCCCCAGGATTTCAAAGCCTTTCAAAAATGGATGACAGACGTTTTTTATCCGATAAACAAAGATTTCTTAAATAGACACAACGGCACTTGTGATTCCCATTATTGGGCAAACTGGGATATGGCAAACCTGGCTTCGACTATGGCTATAGGCATATTAACAGATAATCGATCGATGTATAATTATGCCATTAATTATCTGCAAAGAGGAAATGGCAATGGCAACTGGTTTAAAGCGATTAATTATGTTTTTGAGGGAGAAAATGCGGGTTTGGCACAGTTGCAGGAAAGTGGACGCGATCAGGGACATGCTACACTGGTAATTGCCTTAATGGGCACTATCTCGCAAATGGCGTGGAATCAGGGCGACGATTTTTATGGTTTGGATAAGAACC
>CAMLEX010000411.1 GCA_946479055.1 uncultured Bacteroidota bacterium
TTATCCCTGAGTAGCAAACTACAACACAGTGGACAGATAATTTAAGCGGGTCTTTATTATTGGTAATTATAGCCGTTTATTATTTTACCTCAAACACTTCCCTCAATCTTATATCCATACTAGAACTTCCGATCATAAGCCGGGACTTACCGGGCTCAATAACTTCTTTCATATTCACATCCAGCATGGTCAGCATTTCCGGTGTAATAATAAATTGTATTTCTTTTTCTTCACCCGGTTCCAGGCTTACCCGCTGAAAGCCTTTTAATTCTTTGATAGGTCTTGCTACAGAAGCCAGTTCATCCCGCAGGTATAATTGCACTACTTCATCGCCTTTGTATTTTCCGGTGTTTTTTATTTTAAATTTCAGGTTAAGATTTTCTCCGACTTTAATAATTGTTTTATCTAATTGCAGTGCAGTATAATCAAAGCTTGTATAACTCAATCCAAATCCAAAAGGAAATAAAGGTTGCCCGGTTAGGTTGGTATAATCATCACCTCTTCCTGTAGGTTTATGATTATAGACTAATGGCAATTGTGCTTCCGCAACAGGAAAGGTGATGGGCAGTTTTCCCGATGGGGAGCGATCGCCAAATAAAATATCGGCTACAGCCGCTCCTCCTGCATCACCCGGGTACCAAATGTCTACCACACTGTTTACTTTATCCAGCCAGTTGTTCATCGTTATGGCACTTCCGCCCACCAATAGAACTACCATTGGCTTTCCTGTGGCGGCAATACGTTTTATCATTTCTTCCTGCAAACCGGGCAGG
This sequence comes from uncultured Bacteroidota bacterium, assembly GCA_946479055.1. Next base: position 774 of record CAMLEX010000411.1, read on the forward strand.
GCCAAAGAAGCCCTGTCATTAAATTCACCTTCTTCAATACCCGCTACTACTACGGCAACATCGCTGGTCTTTGCCAGTTGTACAGTTTCTTTTATTTTTTGTTCACTACTGTCTTTTACACCCACGTTCCAGATCAAACGCAGCCAGGCATTACCGGCTGGTTCAAAATATTCAATGCGTATATCGTAGACTTTTCCTTTTTCAAAATACCAGTTAGCCAGTTTAGTAGAGTAGGATTGTTTTTTCCAGTTATCAATCACTAATTTATTATTGATGTATAAGCGATAGCCATCATTACCATCAATACCTATTTTATAATTACCGGTAACCGGCGATTGAATTTTTCCTGACCAGCGGGCTGAGAAGAAATCATAATTGATCTTTTCAGGATCGGGAGAAAATAAGGTCCATTGAAACCGGATCGCTTCATCAACTCTTTTAAGAACCGGTTCACCTGCCATCGTTACATTATTAAAATATTCTCCCTGCAATCCCTGCACTTTTTTTCCATCTTTTATAGTTGATAAAGAAGCAGCGGGAACAAATGTCCATGTTTTGTGTTCTCTTCCCGGTCCTGCAGCATATACTACCTGTGATGACCCTTTTGTTTTTTCTTTGATACCGGCCAGTATGGATATTTTATTATTACCCGGCCCGCTGTAGCCACCTAACCTTGCTTCTATAGCATCTGTACCGATCACGGCTATTTTCTTTAATGATCTTTTTAAAGGCAATAACTGGTTTTGGTTCTTTAATAAAACCACGGAACGGATAGCTGCTTCTTTCGCTAATTCACGGTGTTGAGAGGCTGTCCATTTCTCCTGCTCATTTTCATTCACATAAGGTTTTTCAAATAAACCTAATTCAAACTTTACCCGTAATACCCTTGCTACGGCACTGTCAATAACAGCCGGGTCCATGCTTTTATCCAGGAAGTGTTTGTCAAATAAAGTATGATGTTCATATGCTGTTTGAAAAATTACATCCAAACCATTCTCTATAGATTTCTTTCCTGCTTCTGCATAATCAGCAGCCGTAAAATGTAACACATTGGCGCCACCGGTTGCTCCGGCATCTGACAGTACAAATCCTTTGAATCCCCAATCTTTCCTGAGTTTTTTATTGAGTAACCAATCATTGGCAGAACAGGGTGAACCATCCAATGAATTATAAGCTGTCATAATGCTTCGGGCACCGCCTTTTTGTACAACAGCTTTGAATGGAACAAAATAAGTTTCTTCCAATAGTCTTTCATTAAAATGAATGGGATAACTATCTCTTCCGCCCTCACCGTGATTCACCGCGAAATGTTTGGGATTGGTGACCACACCTCTTTGCTCAAATGCTTTTACAAAAGCTACTCCCATAGCGGCACTGAGAAATGGATCTTCGCCATACGTTTCTTCCACTCTTCCCCAGCGAACATCTGTTGCAATATTCACTACCGGCGAAAGAATATGACGGATGCCTCTTGCTTTTGTTTCGTTGGCAATAGCTGCCGCTACATTATTCGTCAGCAAAGTATCCCAGGTGGCGGCTAATGCAATAGCTTGTGGAAAAGCGGTTGCTTCATCTCTTACCAGTCCATGCAATGCTTCATCAAAAGCAATGATGGGGATACCAAGTCTTGTTTTCTCAACAAAATATTTTTGCATTTCATTGATCTTGGCCAGAGTTTGTTTACCGGTTTGTCCCGATTTATAATTGAGGAGTTGAGCTGCTGCTCCCTGTTGTTGCTGCACGGTGTTAACCTGGAACCCGAAAATGCCATTTTTATATTTCGAAGGATCATTGCCCAGGTCGCCGGGGATCATAAACAGTTGCCAGAATTTTTCTTCCGGCGTCATTCTTTGCAACAAATCTTTTACTCGTTCTTCTATCGCAAGGTCGGAACGTTTGTAGGCAGGAATTGTTTGTGACAGGGCAGGGTTGATTATTGCCAATACAAATAAAAAATAGAAACTGATTTTTATCATACAACTGATTTCAATAATGGAGTGTACAAAGGTGAGTTGTTGTAATGAGATTTCCTTGAATCTGCAGGCTAATTAATATTTTGATGTGCTGGAGCGAATCTATTCTTCTTATCAAACAGAATCTTTGTGCAGAACCCGAAGTGCAATGTCATTAGTTAAGAAAAAATATCACCCCTACGGGGTTTTAAGCCTTAGGTTCATTATACTTTCTATAATCATATCAGCCTTTCAGGCTTTAATCCCGAAGGGATGCAATGATTATAGAAGATATTTTAAGCTTTTTTCCTGAAACTCCGAAGGTCCGCCCGTGCCGGTACGGACGGGAGTGACATGGAATTTTCTTAATTCAAATCCTTAACTAAATGACATTGCCCGAAGGGGTGACAGAATAATGCTAATCATACCACTCAAACAAATATTTTTCGTCATATTTTATCTCAAATTTTTCTAAAAAACCGATGTATTCTTCTTTGAATGTTTTCTTTTTGTGGTGCTTATCCTGGTTGAGAATATAATCATACACTTTTCCTATATGTGAATGTGAATATGAAAACGCACCATACCCTTCCTGCCATGCAAATTTTCCCTTGACAAATTTGTGATCATTAATAAAACCTGATGAATTGTTTTTAATATCTCTTGTGATATCAGAAATTGCCATAGCCGGACGTAATCCTATAAAAGCATGTATATGGTCCGACATGCCATTTATAATAATAGACTTCTGATCCTTTCCTTTGATAATACCGGCAATGTATTTATGCAATTCATTCTTCCAGCTATTGCCGATTAAATTCTCTCTGCCTTTTACGGCAAAAACAATCTGGATATAGATTTGGGAAAAAGAACCAGGCATGATAATAAATTTAAGGATTACAAAATGCCACCCCTTCGGGGTTCACAATCCTAAATCTACCGATTTGCTATAATAATATCAGCCCTTCGGGCTTGCCACCACATTAAAATAGTAATTAGCCGATCTGCATTAGAAAAGTGAGTGGTCGGTGGTGAATGGTCAGTTGAATATAAAAGCGTTGTCGTCATTCACTACTGACAACTCACCATTCACTAATTTAATTCACCAATACCTCATCTATAAATATCCAGGCCTTATCACCTTTGCCGGGATGCCAGGCAGGTAGTTTGCCAACTGGAGTGGCAATGATCTTGATATATTTTACTGTTGCCGGATTGAATTTACATTCAAAACCTTTCATAAAAGCAGGTTGGATTTTACGGGGTTGCTCCGGTGCAAGCCTGCCCAGCAATTTTAAATTCTTTTTATCATCTCCGCCCCATATCTCTACCAATTGCACCGGCATGATGTAGCTGCCGGCATCTATCAAAGAACTTAAAGTAATACTTTGTACGGTAACAGGTCTTACAAAAGGAAGTAAACATTCCATCCTGTTCTCACGAAAAGCTACCCATCCTCCAAACCGGAAATCGGCTTCCCCTTTTTCACGGTTGATTAATAGTTTACCATCGTCATCTTTGTATTTTTCGTTAGGTTTAGTAAGATAGATAACAGAGTCAGGGGTGTAAGTGTTTTTATAAAAACTAGCTTCCAGCAGATCGCTGCTGATCCAGCCGGGCTTATATGCTTTTGCTTTAATGCTTACATTGTTGTTGATGGTTTCATTTCCTTTAAAAACCGGGGACTGCAAACTGTCAGGTTCAGTTCCATCCATTGTATACCGTATAGTAGTGCCCTGTATATAATGTTTAAGTTTTAAAGGAACAGCTGCTGAAAGAACTCCTTCTTCATTTAAGAGTACAGGCGGAGATAATTTTAAAACCATCGTATCTCCCCTGAATCCTGTTTCGAAACGGATATTTTTTATTTGCTGTTGAAGTTTTTCAATATCCGCTGCTGCAACCGGTGTATTCCAGGTATAAACAGTTTTTAGTTGCGGAAAACTTTGCAGTTGTTTTAATTGCTCAGCTGTTATTTTTGTTCCTGAAAGCGATAAGCTTTTTAAGAATTTTAATTTTTTCAATTCAGGTAACACGGCTCCTGTGATGCCGGTAAAACTCAGGTTCAATCTTCTTAGATTTTCAAACTCTCTGATAATTTTTATATCAGCATCTTTCAATGGCATTTTAGCAAGATCCAGCGTGACGATTTGTTTTTTTACTTTATTCAACTCTTTTAACTGATCCGGACTAAAGAGTTTGCTATTAAAAAAGTTGACGGACAATGCCGGCGAACCCAATGCTTCGGTGCTGACTACACGATTTACGGTATTCAGCTTTTCAACTGTTTCCTGATCGGCTTCATCAAAATCATATTCGGCTATTTCAGCAGCAGTAAAAATTTTAGTTGCAATCTGACGAAGTGTATCAACCGGAGAAAGATCAGCAACCCTGAGTTTAAAGTCAGCGCCTTTGCGTATCCATTGTGTA
>CAMLEX010000412.1 GCA_946479055.1 uncultured Bacteroidota bacterium
ATATATTCGGTCTTCGAATCTACTCCCATATCCCACAAAGAACCGACTCCAGTATCCAACGATTCAAAAAAAGAACAAGTAAATAAAGATAGTACGAGTACTAGCCCGATGCCTGCAGCTTCGGGAGGTTATCAACTGGCCAGACCGTCCAATATCTACGCGGAATCAAAACCAGAAGTTTATACTTCAATTACTTCCGCTGAAAAGCCGGTCTCTGCTGATGTTGCCGCAAAATTGGAGGACGAACTCCCTGATATGCAAATGCAACTGGTAGAAAAAGACATTCCAGCGGCGGATATGCCGTTAGCCCACCATGCTCAAGCACCTTTGTCCACCGAGGTTGAGGATTCCGCTCCGCGGAACGAAGCCGACGAACAAAAACGTAGGGCAGCCGAACGACTTCACAAGTTGCGCAACTTGTCGTTCAATGTCAATTCGGCCGACCCAAATAATGAGTTTGAAACAGTGCCGGCCTATATCCGCCGCAATATGGAACTGTATAACAGCAATTCACATATTGAAAATTTCTATAGTAATTACGAGGTCAAATCTGACCAAAATAATCAGGCACAAATAAGTACGATCAACACATTTTTAGACGGGAAAAAACCCGACTGATAAATTCTTTCGGCACACTGAAAGGCTGAGTCGAAGGACGTTCCAATGAAGCCAATTTAATGGCTGAGTTTTTAGTTGTTCCCCCGGTGTTTTTGCATCGGGGGTTTTTTAGTAGTAAGAAAAAAATTATGTTGCCAGCGACAGTGCTACTATCGTCCGTCTGTTGCGACGCTCCATTTATCTTTCTGTTCTTTACTCAGCAATAGCGTCGTCCCGATATTTATCGGGAAGCTTGTCGAAGTGGAAGGGTCGCACCCTTCATCGTTCGGTTTGCTATTGAGCAACCCCTACCTGCCGGCAGGCACCCAGGTCGTTTTATTTTATGGTTCCTCTATTCGCCCCTCCGGAGGAGGGATGAAGTTTATAATCAGCTCAGTTCTATATTCCTCACTTTTCGAACAATATTTATTTTATCAAACTCTCCGAAAAGCAAGGGCTGTGTATTGGTAGTCCCGCCCAGGCGGGATCGGAAGAGGCCTTCCTAAAAATAAGAAGGACCTACTCCACCAAGTAAGTCCCTTATTTATTCAACCGTCCATTGTTGAAATATGTTTTATTCGTTATTTGTTTCGATAGATCTGACTAGTATTTTGATTTTAATTTTCTTCATAATCATTAGCAATAATTCTGCCTGTTTGATAAAAGCAAACATCTATTAACCTGAATTTTACATTTTTTTTACACACATAAAAATTAGTAATTATAAACTCTTAGCATTTTATAAAGGAAAAGCGAAGAGAAGATTTTAGCGCTTATTTTTATTTCCATTCTCAGATCTTATTGAAGTAATAAAACCAGCATTGCATTTTTCATTTCATCCGCCATCCCGGGTGGCACCAAGATAATTAGTAGTTGGGGAAAACCATTAATGAATGAGAAAGAATGTTGAGCAGTCGAAAAATTTTTCAGGGTGCACAGGTAACATGTACCTGGATACTATAGCTGCTTAAGAAGCGGCTTTTACTTTCCGCACTATTGAACTATTGTTCCTTGAGATAAAAGGATTAGTACGAAAGGAATATTAATTGATCGCCGTAGGCGAGAACAGGAGCTAAAAAAATCCTTTTCAAAGCACATTCGCTGTTATATAAGCAAGAGCTCAGATGAAAATTAGGTTATGAGAATATAAGTAATTAGTGATAAGAAGAGAAATGAATGAAATGATATGGTTAGAGAGGTGAATAGGTTGTTGTTATCACGATTAGAACTACATCATACAGTTATTTCGTAATTATAAAAATCAGATCGGGTAAAGCCAAGTTTCTCATATAGCTTTTGTGCGTTGAGATTATCATATGCTGTTGATAGAACAACTTTCTTTTTGCCTGTTGCTTTACAGTATGCCAGCACATGATTGATCAGCAATTGACCAATTCCTTTTTTCCTGTGATCGGCAGAAACAAACAGATCGTTAAGGATCCATATTTTTTTCATGCCAACAGAAGAAAAGGAGGGATATAACTGGATGAAACCAGTATATTGATCATTTTCAATAGCAATAAAGACAATGCTTTCTTCCTTGCTCATTCTTTCTTTTAGAAATAGGGTTGCTTCATCTGGTTCAAAAGGTTGTTCATAAAACACCCTGTATTGTGCAAAGAGGATAGATAATTGTTTCAGGTCATTAACAGTGGCTTGCCGGATAGTCATGCGGAATTATTAATAGAAATTAGTTTAGTAAATTTTTTTCCACTCCTTCATTAGTAATGATAACAGGTTTAATAAACCCGCCTTCATCAAAGTACATGCGGTCTATGCAGGTTACTCTTGAATTGCCATCGGTCTCTGTCAAAGGCCTGCGATGATAAACAATATACCATTTATCTTTTTTCGGATTTCTTATTATAGAATGATGACCTGCTCCTGTTGCAATTTTAGGATCTTGTTGAAGTATTTTAGCCACCTTTTTAAAGGGACCGAAAGGAGAATCTGCTATTGCATAGGCTACGCTGTAATCCGGGCCTGTCCACCCGCCTTCTGACCACATAAAATAATATTTACCTTTTCTTATAAACATAAAAGGGCCTTCTACATAACCTTTCGGTGTGATTTCTTTAAATGTCGTTCCATCTTCATGGGGAACGAAGCCAGTGAAATCATTGTTGAGCCTGGCAATATTACAATGTCTCCAACCACCATAGATCAGATAGTATTTTCCATCAGCATCTTTAAAAACAAATTGATCAATAGGTTGTGCACCATTGTGAAATTTATCGATCAAAGGTTTTCCCAAATGATCTTTAAATGGGCCACCTGGCTTATCGGCTACGGCTACACCTATTCCTCCAACTTCATTATCATTTTGAATATCATTGGCACCAAAGAACAGATAATATTTCCCTTTCTTTTCAATGATGGACGGGGCCCACATTGCCCTCTTTGCCCATTTGATGGAAGAGGTATCCAATATGTTGGGATGCTTTGTCCAGTTAACCAGGTCGGGTGATGAAAACGCATCCAGGAAAACCTGTTTATCATAAGGAGCTGAGTAGGTAGGATAGATCCAATATTGTTTATTAAAAATTATTCCCTCTGGATCTGCGTACCATCCTGGAAAGACAGGATTGCCTGACGTGTCTGCCAGCTTATTTTTTTGTGCAAAAACTGTATTGGTAAGCGCAAATAGTAAAAAGGAAACAAATAGTTTTTTTATCATGATATCGCTGATTTTCAGAATACGCAATGAGTATTACAGGCCAGGATAATTAATGATCATGAGCCGCTTTAATAAACAATGCTAAAGTTACATAATTGAACAATGAAGTCTTAGTATGAATATGATCAACGCTTCTGCTTTTCTTTTTTGTAAGTTGCACTGTGAAGAAAATAATTTATTTACTTGTTGTATTAAATATGGCAATCGAAAACCAGGCCCAGTCAGCAATTGCTGGTGAATACTATCTGCGTGGAGTAATGGAAACAGCTTCAGGCTTTTTATTAAAGCCAGATTCTACTTTTGAGTTCTTTTTCTCTTACGGAGCCCTGGACAGGGGAGGTTCAGGTAAATGGACGATAAAGGGGAATGAGATTGTCCTGAATAGTAAGTCAAAGCCTGTTCATGATTTTGCATTGGTTGGCAGTAAAGCCATTAAAGATGATTCTATTACTATCAAAATAACAGACGACAATCCTTTACTGGTAAGACATGTGCATGCGAGGCTGGCATTTGCGGATGCCCAGCTGGAAGCTATGAGTAATGAAAAAGGAGAAATTAAATTTCCCGCCAGGGAAATAAAAAACCTTTCACTGGTTTTTGAATTTTGCCCGGAGAAGGTTTCATTATTTAATCTTGATAAAAGCCACAACTATTTTGAATTCAGATTTGAGCCCTGGATAACAGAATTTTTCTTCAATGATTTTCATTTAAAATTGGATGGTAAAGATTTGAAAGGAAAACACCCTTTACTGGACGAAAAGGAATACCGGTTTGAAAAGAGAAAATAAGCCAATTTTATTCAGTACCCTATTTGATATAAATTTCTTTGCCGGCTTCCCGCTAAAACAATCAGGTATTTTTTTTGTTTTACAAATATATAGTTGAGCCAAGATGACAACAATTCTTATAACTGGCGGCACAGGTATGATAGGCAAGGCTCTTACCGAAGCACTGCTGGAGAAAAATTATAAGATCATTGTTTTGTCAAGAGATCCCGACAAGCATCAACCGGTACCAGGCAATCTTTCTTATGCCGGATGGGATATATCCAGCCAAACTATTGATAAAGATGCCATCGCCCGGGCCGATTATATCATTCATCTTGCTGGCGCAGGTATAGCCGATAAACGCTGGACCAAAAAACGTAAACAGGAAATACTTGATAGTCGTGTTAAAAGCAGTGAACTGCTTGCTAAGACATTACAGGAAATTCCCAACAAAATAAAAGCAGTAATCAGCGCTTCAGCGATTGGCTGGTATGGTGAAGATCCGGTTATTCCTAATCCGAAACCATTTACAGAAGATGATCCGTCTGATAGCTCATTTCTTGGTGATACCTGCAGGCAATGGGAAAAAAGTATAGAACCAATAATGTCATTGGGAAAAAGAGTAGTTAAGATTCGGACGGGCATTGTACTCAGTAATGGAGGCGGAGCGTTCAAAGAATTTGAAAAACCATTGCGGTTTGGCATTGCAGCCATTTTAGGAAGCGGCAGGCAAATATGTAGTTGGATCCATATTGACGACCTGGTACGACTTTACATTTCAGCGATTGAGGATGACACGCTGCGTGGAGTTTATAATGCAGTTGCTCCTAAGCCGGTTTCTAATAAAGAACTTATGCTTCAACTGGCTCATGAAAAAAAAGGAAAGTTTTTTATCCCGGTATATGTACCTTCTTTTGTTTTAAAAACGATTTTGGGAGAAATGAGTATTGAAGTTTTAAAAAGTGCAACGGTTAGCTGCAATAAAATTCATTATTCGGGATTTACTTTTCTTTACCCCAGCATTGAGGCTGCCATGAAAAACCTGGTAAATGAAAGATAAATGGAAAGACTTTATCCGAAAATCCCTGGTAAAAGATAATCGTTCGA
>CAMLEX010000413.1 GCA_946479055.1 uncultured Bacteroidota bacterium
AATTCCATGTATTAAGGGCAGTATCAAGTCCAGGTTTGCCCACTCCATAAATTCCCCATGGATATACAGGATATAATTGTGGCGACTCTGTATTATTGATACGTTCCCATAGTTGAGCAGGAGCAATTGTCGTATTTCCATTGAAATCAGTGTAACTCAGACCAGGTATTCTTTGCAATAAATTCTGCCATTGCTTTCTTTTTTCATCATCCGCATATTTTGCCGGCAATTCCAGCAATCTCCTGGTAATTGTTTGCATGGCCGCAACAGTGGTAGTAGAATTATAAGCCATCTTATAGGTTTCTGCCGCAGAGCCTGGGTATAAGACAAGTTTACCTTTTCCATCCAATGCCTTACTTCCTCTCCTCTTTGCTAAATTTTGATAATGTTCATCGAAGAATTGCAAACAACTTTCTATAAAAGGAATTGCAGCGCTGATGTCCTTACCTGTATATCTTTCTTCTTCCAGCATCATCAAACAAAATTCAAAAACAGTATCCCATTCATATTCCAGCCATGCATTATATTCTAACCCTTTATCAAACTCAGCGGGACGCTTTTGCCCATACTCAGCATAATTCGGCAAGCCATAATTTTCCAATTGTTCTGTAAAACAGGCACCGCCATGATTCCAGTAGACTTTACTGCGCAACTCAGCATTTTTTAAAATACGGAAATAAAAATCCAATTGCGATTGCAGCATATCCCAATCGCCATTCTTTATCATGGGAAAATAAACCAGGCGCTGGTTTTGCATGGTATGCAAACCACCACCCCAATTACGGTAATCAGGAGTCAATCGATGAGCCGTATCAGTGAATATTGGATCAACGGTTAATAAGCCGCCATTGAATTTTGTTGGCCATACACCTTTTGCATTGCAAGCTAGCATATACCGGAACAATTGAAAATTTCTTCCAATTTCCCAGGCTTGAGATGCTGCGCTGTCTTTATTGATATGAATAAAACTACGATCCCAGAATTGCCGCCACCATTGTTGAGAATTGATAAAAGCTTTTTTATCATTGGCTGCATGCAACACTTTTTTCAAAGATTGATGCCATTCACCCAATTCTTCTACCTGTTCGGTATAAAGAGCCATCGTAAGAAAATGTTGTTTTGCCGCCTTTCTACTTTTCAGTCGCCAACCTTTAAAATCCGTATTCACGTATACATCCTCATATTCACCTGCCGGAATAAAATTGGTTCCTTTGAACAATCCACCAAATGCTAATTTTCGTAAAGGATTATAAAGTTGACCTTTCACTGCATCCATTCCTTGTTGCTCAACAGTTGCATCAAATATGGTTTTGTCCGTATTATAATGCCAGAACCAAACCTCGTTGCCGTTAAACCCGATACTATCTTTCTTATATACATTGTTTTTTGGAGCGGCCCACTTCCAGGAATTGCGAAATTTTTCTCTTTCCTTTATAACTCTATCCTGGTAACGCCAGCTTTCATATGAGGCTTCCGCTTATATTTTTTTGTTACTGCTAATATCAATATGTGCAACAGGATTAAAAACATCAGCCCATATTTTTATTGTTGTTTTTATATCATTACTCTCGCCATCGATTGTGACATAACCTTGTTTTAAATGCAACTCCTGCTTAAAGACTTTTCCATCAAAGGGATTGGGAGAAAGTTTTATCCGTATCCGCCCTGCTTTCATTAATGCATTGTTCTCATCAAAACTTCCACTGCGGGCAACATAGATCAGCACATCTCCATTTTCCACCCACACATTCATTCCTATATCACCGCCACCACAGGGCATAGATTCTGATGAGTTTTTGCTGTGCGTTGTCCAGACGATATTATAGTTGGATTCTTTCGTTTGTGAAAACAAATTTGCATTCCATAAAAAGAATAGAATCAAAAACAATCTGCGGTTCATCTGAAAATAAGTTTTACTTCACCCACCAGGCCTGCCGGTAACAAAGGTTTATCTTTCAACCGATAGGGGGCTGTAGTCCATGTCAATCTTTTATCGGGTGGCAATAAGTTATCACCAATTAACCGGTTGTGCCAGGTATTGGCGACTTCAATCTCTACAGTATTTTTTCCGCTCTTCAATGCTTTTGTTATGTCTATTTGATAGGGCGGCGTCCACAAAGTGCCGCAGTTAATTCCATTTACTTTCACCGTTGCAATATTGTAAATGGAATCAAACTGAATGGTTGATGTTAACCTATTATTATTCCCTTTCCACCCGATAGCTGCCGGGTCAAAAGAGCTTGAATATATTGCAGTGCCAGAATAATATTTCACAGCAGAATCTCCAAACTGAGTCCAGCTTTTTAATTCATTGACTTCAACAGGGTTTTCCGGTCCACCATAATTTTTATCAAATTGAATTTCCCATTTTTTTAATACTAAACTTTCTTCTGAATATTTACTCCCTCCATTATTTGTATTGCCAGGTACTGGTTTCCTGAAAATAAAAAAAATAGATTCTCCCGGAGCCATTCCTATAAAATAAGAACCATTGCCTCTTCCTAATTGCAACTCATTGATTTTCCCCGTAACAGGATCCCATATTTGCAAGCTCTTTTCCTTCACCCTGAAATTGATATGAAATGCTTGCGCTTCATTAGTTTGATTTGAAATAAAGTAAATATCAGTATCCTCATATTTCCTATGGCTCCACGTAATAGAGTGATCCCGTTTCTCATTCCCGATTTCAACATCTTTTTCAATGCCTATTTTTTTGAAATCCTTATCTGTGTAAGGAGTCAGTAACAACTTTCCTTTTTTATCACTGTGTTTAAGAATTTCTTTGACCACTTTTTCCAGGTTAGTATCACTGTCCTTTAATCCAATCACATTGAAATAATCTTTACTCATAATGATTTTTGCCCCATCTTTCATCAACTGCAGTATCTTCTGTGCAACCTGCAAAGACATCTGGTGATTGTTGGGATTCATTGAATGATTATCCGGAAAAATCAATACAGCATAGCTAGCACCGCCGGGCAATACCACTCTCCCATTTTTCACAGTCATCATCATCAATGCATCCGGATTAAATGAATCATATGCATATCCATTCAATGGATCGATCCAGTCTTCCGTGTCCGCCATATTCGCAGAATGATTGACACCATCAGGAATTTGACGCAATGATTGTCCTTCGTTTATTAATCTTTTTTTCTCTGCTTCTACTTTTTTTCCAAAAATTCCAGGTAATGTATTCACTAACCGGTCTGGCAATAATGAACGACGTGGCACTTCTTCGCCTATAAACACTGCAATATCAACAACAGGATTGCCCATTTGCAATAAGGCCTGGCATCTTGTCAAATAATCTATCCATGCTTTGCTTTGTTTAAACCATGTCTGGTCTCTCTGAAAATATAATCCTACTCCATCCAGCGTCATTCCTGGTTTTTTATTCATCCATGGATTGTGGGTGAAAACATGTAACACCATTTTATTTATACCCAATGCAAAATTTCGGTCGCCTACTACTTTTAGATTGCCGGGATGCTCACCCCAGTTCATTCTCAGTGATGTGAATGCTTCCGCCTGGATTATATTCTTTCCGTAAATATGTGCGCCGCTGATGGCGTCCAGCATATCATTGGGTTTATCATGCGTAGGACTGTTGAGCCAAAACTCACCCATCGGTATATCTACATTTTTATAATGCAGCAATCCGTCACTCATCATTGTCGGTGCCACGGACTCTGCACTGAAACTGCAGCCTTTTTCTTGTGCCAGCTTATTCAGTGTTTTATAAAAAACATCATTCACTAATTCTGCGATGGTTTGTCTCACATCATGTAAAAAATTTTCTGAAGTGGTGGCATCTTCTATAGGCACGCCTGTCATCGCCAATAAATATGGCATGAGGTCATAGCCTCTTCTTTTTTGAAATTCTTTTTGGAAAGTTGTGCTCCAGTTCTGGCTGCCACATTCCCAGCTATCCACATGAAATACTTTCAGCACTTCTTTCGCTAATGCAGGATCTGTTTTTTCAAAGGCCTGTGCAAACCAGTTATCAAACTGAAGTTTAATGGCTGCAGGGTTGAACTTATCACATTCCAGTCCTTTGCCTGCACCACCTGTAGCATTGGTATGACCGGTGGATGCATGGCCTATCCTCACAATTACCCAGCTACCTGCAGGCAGCTCCCAGCGCAGGTTTCCGTCAGCATCCATTTTATTGCTGATATTGATAATGCTTTTCAATGGAATCGCCAGACTATCGGGCACTTGTTCTTTCGTTGTCTTTTTACTTACTCTCCATACAGAACCATTCTTGGTTTCATACTGATTGATCGCCGGTTCATCCGATAAATAAATGCCCATCACTTTGAAAGATGGTTTCCATTTTGCCGCATCCAGGTCTTCAGCTCCCGGCTCTGATCCTTCTTTATTATATACAAACCGGAAATATTTTGCCCTCGTTTCCGGAATGGAATGTGTTACATCTTCATCTGTATCCTGCCAGCCATGACGTGGGGACTCTAATCTGGTTATGGTTTTAAAATTTACTCCGTCCTTACTGGCTTGAATAATAAGACGCTGTGCCTGGTAATTATTACCACCAACATGTACTTTGATTGAACGACAGGTAAATGGTTCCGGGTATTTATATTGTATCCAGCAGGCTGTATCACTTTTGAAACTTTCATTTCCGTCATTAACAAAAGAAAGAAAAGAAGGCTTTGTTCCATTGCTGGCGGTTACTGTTGGTATCATTACTACCTCGCTGAATGATGCTACACTGTTAGCAGGATAAGCAAACACCGCAATGTCCTTATAATAATTTTCATTAGCTTTTGGTTGCGGCAATTTTATTTTCTTTGTTTCTCCTTCTTTTATATAAGTTTTTGTCCAAACCAGTTTTTGCATAGATAATTCAGGAGTGATCCAAGGTCCCCCAGCAAGCGCAAATCCATCACTCACATGCATGCCCAATTTTAAATCCAGTCTTTTTGCTTCTTGCATGGCAAACTTTACCATTTGCCACCACTCCGGAGTAAGTTGCCTTACAGTTGGCTGAAAAGGTATGGCTGGAGATGTATCTTTTATCGGCATAAGGTAGGCACCGCCAATGCCAACTTCTTTCATTGCTTCGAGGTCTGCAGTTATTCCTTCTTTTGAAATGGCGCCATGAAGCCAATACCAAAAAACCCA
>CAMLEX010000414.1 GCA_946479055.1 uncultured Bacteroidota bacterium
TTGACGCCTATACGCAGGCGAACAGCGGGCATTGGGATCCTGCACAGACAACAAAAACAATGTCGCAATATATAGATGAAGTAGCCGTACCACAGGTGAAGGAATTACTGACCAACTATGGAGATGTTGCGGTGCTTTGGTGGGATACGCCGACCGGCATGACGGATGAGTATGCGGAAAAACTGAATGCTGTTTTAAAAATGCAACCTAACATTATTACCAATGATCGTTTGAAGCGTCCCAATTACCCCGGCGATTATAAAACCCCCGAACAAAGAATACCTGACCTTAGTGAACTGGATGGTAAAGATTGGGAAACCTGTATGACGATGAATGAGACATGGGGATATAAAAGTTATGCGAACAACTGGAAGAGTTTGAAAACGTTGATCCAAAATACAGTCGACATTGCTTCGAAAGGCGGCAATTATTTATTGAACGTAGGACCAAAAGCCGATGGCACTATTCCGCAGGAAAGTATTGACCTGCTCAAAGGAATGGGTGAATGGATGAAAGTAAATGGTGAATCTATTTACGGTACAAAAGCAAGTCCATTCGGATTATTTCCCTGGGGCCGTTGCACTAAAAAAGGAAAAGATGATAACACTATACTTTATTTTTCTGTGTTTGAATGGCCAAAAGATGGTAAGCTTTCCATACCGGGTTTGAAAAATGAAATAGTATCCGCAAAATTATTAGCGAACAATACAACATTGAAAACAGAGACTACGAATGACGGTCTTGTTATCAATGTACCTGAAAAAGGATTGGATCCGAACGCAACCGTCATAAAGGTTGAAGTAAAAGGAACTGTAGCAGGCGGACCAGCTAAGCCAAAAGACAAAATGAAAGCAGGTGAGCTCGATTGATCAATTTTTAATTTTTATCAGTGATTTCGCTTAAAAAAATAGGTATCTCTTTCGCTGCCATTGCAGTTTGTTTGGGTTTGCATGCAAAGGATGTAAACATAAAAGATCATGGTGCAGTAGGTGATGGAAAAACGATGAACACTGTATTTCTTCAGAAGACAATTGATGAATGTAATGCAGGTGGTGGGGGAAAAGTTATTTTTCCCGAAGGTGTTTATCTATCCGGTACGATTGCGATGAGGGACAATGTTACGTTGCACTTTCAGAAAGGATCCCGCTTGTTGGGAAGTACAAACATAGAAGATTACCGGAACCTTGATCCTTTTATCGAAGGCTTGGGTATTGATGTGGGTTGGGCATTGCTTGTAGCTATTGATCTTAAAAATATCGGGATTGAAGGTGAAGGAGCTATTGATGGACAAGGCTCCAAACTTAAAGCCGAACATATTATAAAAGATACAAGACCGGAAGGGCAGCGCTGGGGTCGTCGCCCTTTTTTAGTAAGGATCGTGAGGTGCAATGGTGTAACTGTTAAGGATATTACATTGAATTACGCAGCCGCATGGACATCGCATTATTTTCAATCCAGGAATATTCAAATTGAAAATGTAAAAATTGTAAGCGTGGGTGTGGCACACAACGATGGTATTGGTATTGACGGTTGCCAGGACGTTCGTATAAAAAATTGTGATGTAGTAAGCGGTGATGATGCCCTGGTATTTAAAACCACATCCAGCAAAATGGCCTGTAAAAATATCGTAGTAAGTGGCATGAGATTGAAGAGCCACCAGGCGGGTATAAAAATGGGCACTGAATCCATGGCGGCTTTTGAAGATATTAAAATATCCGATTGTTATATTTATGATACAAAAAACGGCGGGATTAAATTATTTTCAGTTGATGGAGCTCATCTTCGAAATATAGAAATTTCAAACATAACAATGGCGGAAGTAAGAACACCAATGCTCTTTCGCTTGGGTTCGAGATTGAATGTGTTCCGTAAAGGACAGGATACAAAACAACCAACAGGGACATTTGAAAATGTAGTCATCAGGAATGTAAAAGCAAAAGCTGCGGACTCCGCACAGTTAAAGCCGCCTTCCGGTATTTTGATCACAGGTGTTCCCGGTCACTATATTACCAATCTTTCATTGGAGAATATTGAAATAGATCTTTTAGGAATGGGAACTGGTGAAGATTCAAGACATGTTGTTCCGGAAGCGATTGATCAATACCCAGAAGTAAAAACATTTGGACCGGTGATACCTGCTTATGGCGTATGGGCAAGGCACGTAAAAGGATTGAAGTTGAAAAATGTAAGCTTTCGTTTAAGAAATAATGACCTGCGTCCTGCATTTGTTTGCGAGGATGGAAAGAATATTGAAATTTCAAATTGCCGGGTGCCTGCAATCAATGGAGCCCAATCTGTCATCCGGTTAGAGAATGTGGAAGGAGCCGTTATCAGCAACAATGCGGTAAAAGGAAATGCGGATGCTTTTGTAAGAGCGGAAGGAACAGATAGCAAAGGCATACAGTTATCAAAGAACTCCATACCAGGAATAAAAAAGAAAATTGAATCGGCGCCTGCAGTTAAAAAGGAAGTTGCCTTATCAAATTAATCCAGGAATTTCAATAAAGAACAATACAAACTTATGCGCATTATAAAGTTGTCTCAAAAAGCTGAATTGTACAATAAAGCCGGATTGCCTGCATCGTCATTCCGGACAGATAACTGGCCCGGTGAAACTTTTGGGAAAAACTAGTAGCATGCGTCAGCATTTTGCAATTACTATCTTCCGCTAAATTAAATTCTGCTAAAAATAAATATAGATACTTCGATCAATAAAAAGCCTAGTATTATTTTATTATAAAACCAATTATAGTATGAGAAAGTTTTTTGTAAAACCACTATTATTAGTAATGTCATTTTTTTTATTGAGACCGGGTGTTGATTGGGCACAAACAAAAAAAAGTGAAAGTTCAGATCTTAAGACCTGGCCCAAAGGAACTTCACCGAAAGAGATTGGTATAAGAGTAGCAGAACGTTTTGTAGCTACACCGCATACGAACTTCAACAGAGTCACACCTCCAAAAGTGATCACCTATCCTGAAACATGCACCTGGTATGGTGCGTTGACATTTGCAAAAAAAACGGGTAATAAGGCATTAACACAACAGCTGGCGCAACGTTTCGAACCACTGTTTGGCAGCCGTGATACATTAATACCGGTTCCTGATCATGTGGACTATACTGTGTTTGGTTCGGTTCCTCTTGAATTATACCTGCAAACCAAAGAAGAGAAATATTTGAAACTGGGCAAACATATTGCCGATAAACAATGGGGCCCGCCGGAAGGGAAAAGAGTGACTGCGGAATCGCATCGTTTTTACAATAAAGGATTAACCTGGCAAACACGTTTATGGATCGACGACATGTTTATGATCACGGCTGTACAATCGCAGGCCTATCGTGCCACAGGTGATCGTAGTTATATAGATAAGGCTGCTAAGGAAATGGTATTCTATCTTGATTCATTGCAACAACCCAACGGGCTTTTTTATCATGCACCTGATGTGCCTTTTTTCTGGGCAAGAGGTGATGGATGGATGGCCGCGGGTATGAGTGAATTGTTGCGTTCTTTACCAAAAGATAATCCCGATCGTCCCCGCATAATGGAAGGATATAAAAAAATGATGGCTACCTTGCTGAAGCACCAGGCAGAAGATGGTATGTGGCGGCAGTTGATCGATGATCCGGAATCATGGAAAGAGACTTCCAGTACGGGCATGTTTACATTCGCTTTCATCACAGGAGTAAAAGAAGGCTGGCTGGATAAAAAAATTTATGCGCCTGCTGCAAGGAAAGCCTGGTTGACACTGATTACTTATCTTAATGACAAAGCGGAGATCAGTGAAGTATGTGAAGGAACCAACAAGAAAAATGATCGTCAATATTATCTCGACCGGAAACGAAATATTGGTGATCTGCATGGCCAGGCGCCAATATTATGGTGTGCGACTGCTTTATTGAGATAGAATAGTATTTTAGCAAAAAAGATCGATAAAATAATTTTAAGACGGCTTTATCCCGGATCAGGTTCAGGATAAATTTTAACTAAAGAATCAATAAGAAATAAAACAAATGAAACGAAACAACATCATCTTTATTTGCACATTGTTTATTACTATGTCTGGTATCGCACAATCGGGTAATAGTTGGAAGAAACTTTTTAATGGCAAGGATCTGCAGGGCTTTAAGCAACTGAATGGAAAAGCAAAATATGAAGTGAAGAATGGTGAAATAATGGGCACCACTGTTCTGAATGAGCCCAACTCTTTTTTAGCTACGGAACAAGAGTATGGTAATTTTATCCTGGAACTGGAATTGCTGGTTGACACCTCCATGAATTCAGGTATACAAATAAGAAGTTTAAGCAAGCCTGAATACGAGAATGGAAGAGTGCATGGTTACCAGGTTGAAGTAGATCCTGCAGCCAGAGCCTGGAGCGGCGGCATCTATGATGAAGCAAGAAGAGGCTGGTTGTACACACTTGAATTAAATTCGGCAGCAAAAAAAGCTTTTAAAAATAACAGCTGGAATAAATACCGTATTGAATGTATTGGTCATACGATACGTACCTGGGTGAATGGCGTTCCTGCGGCGCATGTAATAGATGCGGAAACTCCCAGCGGTTTTATTGCGTTGCAGGTGCATAGTATTAAAGAAGAAAGACAAGCGGGCAAACATATACGGTGGCGGAATATCCGTATCCAGACAGAAGACCTGAAAGCAACAGCTTATGACAATATTTTTGTTGTTAATACTCTTCCCAACAATCTTTCTTCGCAGGAAGCAAAAATTGGTTATTCCTTGTTGTGGGATGGAAAAACGACAAATGGCTGGAGAGGTGCTTACAAAGAAAAATTTCCTGAGAAAGGATGGGAGATCAATGGGGGAGAACTAAGTGTACAAAAATCAGCCGGAGCTGAATCTACCAACGGGGGTGATATTGTGACAGAAAAAGAATACGGCGCTTTTGAATTAAAGTTTGACTTTAAATTAACGGAAGGCGCCAATAGT
Source organism: uncultured Bacteroidota bacterium (assembly GCA_946479055.1). The sequence goes on from CAMLEX010000414.1 coordinate 4,951, forward strand.
GGTGTCAAATATTTTGTAACGGAATCGGAAAATAATAAAGGCTCCGCAATCGGTTTGGAGTACCAGGTTTTGGATGATGATAAACATCCGGATGCAAAAATGGGGATGAACGGTAATCGTACCCTGGCATCATTATATGATCTTATTGCTTCTGATAAAAATAAAGCTGCAAGAAAAAAAATAGGGGAGTG